>JACONB010000131.1 GCA_014323965.1 Prochloron sp. SP5CPC1
TTCAGCTCATTTCTGTGCTTAGATTTAACGGGTGCTGCTTACCCAAGCTCCAGCTTATATTTGGCTTACGCCGCGATTTCACTGGAAACGAATCGCCCTCCTTCTCCTACTAACACCATTTTTGCTTCGTTGAGTAAGATTTGCTCTTGGGATTGTTCCTGTAAATAGGCTTTGAGTGCACTCAATCCTTGTTTATAGACTGCTGCTAGTTCTGGTTGGAGTTGGTTTCCTTCGAGAGAAAGCTCCTGTAACCGAGTGAGGTTCCCCAGCTCTTTAGGAAGTGTAGTGAGTTGGTTGTCGTGGAGATAAAGCCACTGTAACTGTGTGAGGTTCCTCAGCTCTTTAGGGAGTGTAGTGATTTTGTTTTTCTCACCATCTTTTCCAAAACTATACCCCAGTTTGAGAACTTTAAGACGAACCAGTTTACCAACAGACTTAGGTAACTCAGTCAAACCCATATTTTCCAGATCAAGCTCAGTGGCACCTTCTGAAAGTGCTGCTGCAATTTTACGTTCCGCTTCTCGGAATGCTTTATCTCGTGCCATAGGGTTTTGTGCTGGGTTTTTTTATCTTCCTGAGTCAGTTTTGTTTGGGTTCTTTGCCTCAACCCTGGAGGACAGAGACCAGTGACCAGTTTTTTTGACAATTTTCCCCGTCACTTTTTGGAGGAATCGGGAGTTGGGAAACTCAATTATAAACCAAAATGTTTGTTAGAGCTATAATTGGGCCTTTTTTTTTGCCGCACTTTCCTCCAATTATATCATAACCACAAAATTCACCAATGTCAACCCCTATAGGGAAATTAATTGTAAAGAATTGTAACAATAAATTACTCTAGGTAGAGGGCGATCGCCTAGGAAACCGGATAAGATTGAAAACTTGAAGCAATTCATTCGCGGGCGTTAGGTTGGTGACGCCCCTACAGAAAGGATAGTTTCTGACAACTTATCAGCTATCCCCTCAATCCACCGTTCATCCTGTTTAGTATAACTACGGGGGATATTTGCTCCTAAAATCAAAACCCCTTGTTCCCCTAAAGGTTGACAAATGACTCCTTGGGTGTTAGAAGGGAGATAATCAAACTCAAAGCGTCCAGGATAGACCTTTAAATCCACCAGATAGACAGGTTTGTGCTTATCTAAAACTCGCTGAACAATATTACCAGGTTTAACTTGTGAATTACTCCCGAAAATACCTCTTCGCAAAAGAACCTTACCTTGGTAGTAAACAATCAAACTCCCCGTCACTGTATTAGTTAATAAGAGGTGAGAACTCCAAGCTAACTCTGTTTTGAGCAGATCCGGCAAATCAGAAGCTAATTCCAAACCCTCCTCTCCTATTAAAGTAACAGAATTAGGTACTTTTCCTTGAACCTGCTGCCCAATCAAACCAATTAATATCAAAACAGCGCTCAGAATCACTCCCAAAACATCAGAACGAGCTTGGGAGTCAGTGAGGGGGTAAGTAGTCAACCTATTAATCAACAACAAAACCCCTCCTAACCCACCAGCAAAAAAGGGTAATAGTCGCAAGATTCGATTTGGATCTGCTTTAGTCATCTTTAGGAAATAGAGAACAGGTAACAGGTATAGCAGTGAGCGAGTACCATGACAGTTACCAGTACTAATGATTAGTTATAGCAATGTTACGAAAACTTTGTACCACGGTCCAAAGAGGAAATTTAGTGCAGATGTTAGATGAGAAGGTTTCCAGTTTTGGTGGTCTCCATCGATGTGGTGCAACTCCACAATATCGTCTAGCATAAACGGGACGCTTGCGCGGTTACGGTAGCAAAGGTTGTAATAGGCGCATCTCATCTTCTGTTTAGTCATCGCCTTTCTGGTAGGACTATCTGCGTATAGTTTTGACTTCCGGTTTACCCAGTAAGTCAAATTTCCGTCACAGAGCTGTTGCAGTTCCTTTTACCATTACGTGCGAGTTTACTTTTCAAGGTATTGGGGGGAAAGCTGTCTGAATTTAAGCGTTTGTGAGAATCCTTTTTGCTGCACCTTTAATTTTTTTTGGTGTATCATTACTCTTAGTTATACTAAAAGATTCAGATTCTAGTTGCTTTGCGGATCGCTTGGCTAGGTTTCCGGCTTTTTTTGCACTTAACAGTTTTATTATCTCCTTTTGCTTTGTTCTAACCTTATCCCGCCTAAGCTTCTTCCACAGCCATTGTCTGGTGAACCAAAGGCTATGTTTACCCATATCACAGAATTGGTGGTAGTTCCCCCATCCCCTAACTTTTGACCCAATCGCCTTAAGTCGGGACTCGGTGTCTCTCTTCTTCCCTGATTTATCGGGTACACCAGTGTTCCTCCACGTTTTCTTGACTTCTTCCTTGATGTGCCTGTACGACTCTTAGCTCGGTGTAAATTTAAACCTTCCACAGGAATCCACCCTTATAGTACTATCCCAGAAAGTCAAATCCTTCCATTGCCCTAGACACCTTAGTCTTAGCTTCATTGATTTGTAAGCCTCTTAGGGCTAACCATTCATCTATATCCCGCCGTAGCTTCTGGATATCAGCTCCTGGCTTACAGATGAATATGGCGTCGTCAGTATACCTGATACCCCTTATCAGAATTCCGTCTCTACGGTTCCCTTTCCATTGATTTTCCCCTAGGTTCTCAAATCCATCTAGGGCGATATTTGCTAGTAGAGGGGATATGACTCCACCTTGTGGTGTATCCCCTGTGCTGGAGGGATACTCTCCTTTTACACCTGCCTTTATTGCTCTCTTCAATCCCCGTTCGGCTTCTTTCGGTAGGATTACTCCTTTCATCATAACCTTATGGTCAATCTTATCGAAGCATTTAGAAATATCCGTTTCAAGAATTATCTTATCCTTTCCGTTCTTATTGCTGCTGAGGTTGTTGTAGATTAGCCTCTGAGCATCATGGGCTGAAAGTCCGGGCCTAAACCCGTAGCTCCTTGTTCCCGCTGTGGCTTCATAAGCTGGTTCTGCTGCAAATTTGAGCAAACATTGCCACGCTCTATCGGCTATCGTTGGGATGCCCAACCCTCTGGTCTTGCCATTGGGCTTTGGGATGTTGACCCGTCTAAGCGGATGGTGCTGCCAACCCGTCCACTTCTGGTGTAACTTCCGGCACAAGTCCATCCGTTCCTTGGTGGAGAGGGCTACTCTCCCATCAACTCCAGGTGTCCTTCTCCCGGTGCTAAGTTGTGATACTTGACGTACAGCTAGAGCCTTGGCTGCCCGGCTACGCAATAGTAACCTTTGCAAGCGTTTGACTTTAGCTCTGTTTCCGTTCTTTTGAGCTTTAAAGATTGCCGCACGTAAACGAAATACCTGCCTACGGAACTTCTTCCACGGTTGGTTTTTTCAGACATCGTCAGCCTTCTGGTTTATTTCCTGGGTTTCATAAGAGTCGAGGGAGGTGTTACCACCTCGCCCCTCTCCTACGACACCGAAGGTGCCGCCTTTGGCGTCCCGGACGTGCGCTGGAGCGAGTCTTCGAGCGGCTACTTTCACCCCCGGCATTGATTAATGGCGGGGGCTCAGGTGTTTCTATGCCTTTACGGCGCGCGAACGTATCCCCTCTTTGGTACGCTTACGGTGTACCGTTTGCACCTGGTGACAGGGTCGGTGGAGAGCAACTATGTTATTATTGTCCCAGTTGTTATGGTTCCCATCAATGTGGTGCAATTCCACGGAACCATATATCTCCATGAATGGTAGATTGCAGTGTGAACACTTACCCTTCTGTCGTTTGATTGCTTCTGTAGTCGGTCCGGTATAAAACTTAGAGTTGCGTCCAACCCAGTAAGACAATCTCCCATCGAATGGTGAGGCAGCCCCCTTGACCATGGCATGAGAATTCACTTTCCTAGGCACTTTTGGGAAAGCCTTTTCGACTTGTAGCGTTGTCGCTTGTCTTTTCGCCGCCCCTTTTGGTTTGGCGTGGCCTTTAAGCAGCTTCTGCCTGAGCTTTGAGGCTTCCTTGGCTGCCTGCCGTCGTTTTTCAGCTCTCAGCTTTTTCCATACCCAATGGTTAAGTGCCCATAGACTATGTTTATCCATATCACAATACCTGTGGTACTGCCTCCACCCTCGGACCTGAGACCCTATCCTCTTCAAGCGTGCCTCAGTGGGTGCTTTACTTTTCCAAGTCTCTTTAACCTTGGCTTTTATGTTCACACAATTCTTGTGACTCGGTGTAGACTTGAAGACTCCCCTTGAATTCACCCGAAAGTGCCATCCTAAGAAGTCAAATCCTTCCGTTGCCTTGCTCACCTTAGTCTTAGCTTCGTTAACTTTTAGCCCTCTAGCGTCAAGAAATGCATCGATATCTTGCCGAAGCTTCTGGATATTAGCTCCGGGCTTACATATAAAGACTGCATCATCAGCATACCTTATACCCCTTATATCTGGTCTTGACCTTGTTCTTGTCCATTGGTCCGTCTTTAGGTTCTCAAATCCATCTAGGGCGATATTTGCCAGCAGCGGTGAGATTACTCCACCTTGAGGCGTACCTCTTTCAATGGAAGGGTATTCTCCCTTGACACCTGCCTTTATAGCCTTCTTCAATCCCTTTAATGCTTCTTTCGGCAGGACTACTCCATCAAGTATGACCTTATGGTCTATCTCGTCAAAGCATTTACTAATATCTGTTTCCAAAATTAATTTATCCTTCCCGTTAGAGCTACTTCTGAGCTGTATGAAAATCAGCTTTTGGGTATCTTGGGTAGAACGTCCGGGTCTGAAGCCGTAGCTTCTCTCTCCGGCTATCGCTTCGTAGGCAGGTTCTGCTGCAAATTTGAGCAAACATTGCCACGCTCTATCTGCGATAGTAGGAATGCCTAATCCCCTAGTCTTGCCGTTAGGCTTGGGGATGCTTACCCTTCTTAGCGGCTGGTGTTTCTAGGTGTACCAGTGCTTGTTAAGTTTCCGGCACAGCTGGAGTCTCTCCTTGGTGGAGAGCGCGGTTTTTCCGTCCACTCCGGGGGTCTTCTTTCCTTTATTGTTCTGGGTAACTTGCCTTACGGCTAGCAGCTCAAGCTGCACGACTCTGTAATAGTAGCCGTTGTAAGCGTTTGACTTTAGTTTTATTACCATTCTTTTGCGCTTTGAAAATCGCACGTTGCAATCGAAACATCTGCCGATGGAATCGCTTCCAGGGCATACGCTTCCAGACTTCGTCAGCCCTCTTGCCAATCCGTTTCATATGCAGTAATACTGCCATATGAAACCTTAGGGCCGTTAGACTACGGTATTTAGTTGGGACCAGGTTTGTGATTTTCACAGTTTAGGCTCCATTTCATCTCTGATAATTACAAATTGCAGTTTTCTCTTTAGGAACCTTCGGGCAATTACGCCCTTCTTACCCTTACCCTTCCGCTAAACCAGTAATCGTCTGGTTCCACCTCATCAACTTAGGGCTTGGAATCCCCGTCTTCTGAGAAAGTTGAGTAAGTTTCTACTCGAGCAGAATGAACTATTGTTTTGAACCCTTGGGACTCATCCGTTGACCCATGACCAACTCAGGAATATAAGTGCTAACTGATGGCCTTACGAGTTTCTTTCGGTCTCTTTTCTGCTATTTACAGCTATGCAGTGTCAGGGTTTAGGTTTTTTCTCAGATGATTCACGTTAAGTTATCCCGGTGTTCTCCCCATTAGCGCCAGTGTGGTTGTCCACCGTTTGTTTGCCTCTGATTGCGCCCTGTTTCCAGCTTCGAACTGGTTGATTAAGCCTAGTCGTGGAAAGAGAGCTACAGAGGCACAGAGGCGCAGAGGATAGCACGGTATGGATGAGCGCTTCAAACGCCTGTTTATAAATCCTCCGTGCCGGAGCGCCTCTGCGCGATGCAGA
>JACONB010000132.1 GCA_014323965.1 Prochloron sp. SP5CPC1
AGTTACAATTATTTCGTTCCTCAGGAGAACCTTTTGCAACCTATGTAGAAATAATGGAACAGCGGGAACGGGAACGGGAACGAGCGGATATTGAGTTTCGACGGGCTGAACGGGAGTTTCAACGGGCCCAACAGGAGTCTCAACGGGCTGAACAGGAGTCGCGGCGGGCTGAACGAGCAGAAAGGGAACTAACTGATGCGGTTCCCAGGTTATTGGGAATGGGTTTGACTGTTCAACAAGTAGCAGCAGCACTAAATTTGCCTTTAGAAGAAGTCAGTAAGATAAAATTAATTTAGTTAATGTTATTATACTTGCGTAAGTACCTGGTGCTGCTAGCGGTCACAACCCTGACGGTAGCCTGCAATTCCAATGCCGTAGAAACATAACCTAAACCATACCATAAATAAAAACAGTTACTGCTTTGGGATATTTAGAGCCTTCAGGGGAGGTTATTCAACTTGCTGCCCCTACCTCTTCAGGGGGAAACAGAGTTGACCAATTGTTAGTGAAAGAGGGTGATTGGGTGCAGCAGGGGGATATAATAGCTATTTTGGACAATCGCGATCGCGTCCCCCGACACACCACTAGCGATCGCTAGTGGGGATTATGTGATTCTCCTGTTCCTTCCTCCGGTTCACATTCCGAGGAAACTTTGCCCTTATAGTTCCAGTGGGGTACATTCTGGTTTGCCTACAGGACAGCAGTATACTCTCCCATGAAGTAGAGATAACCAAAGAAAGGAGAACGTTCCCAGCACTGCTTGGGGGTGTAAAATTGATGTATTAGACAGCTATGCCTTACCCGAGGCATTAGGAAACCCACAACGAAAGCCACTACCACTGACAGGGACAAGTAAAACAATTTATAAGGCGATCTGGGGGCGGGGGCACCTTAGTGCCCCCGCCCGCCAGATCTGTTACCACAGATCGCCGTATTAGGCGTCTGAGTACCATAGTTGATATTGTTTGCTTCTTTGGATAGATTAAAAAAAGCAACATCAGCCTTTATCAGTGGTTGACAACCAACATCTCACCCCCACAGCTTGCTTCAGGTGTATCCGCTTCAGAAGGAGGTACCACTTGCCAGAACCTACCGAGATAAATCTCCCAAGCAGCTAAAATCTCAGTTGCTTTTTGACTCCCAGTCCTTTCTAGGTGAGCAACAATCAAGTCTTTTAACTGCTTTTCCCCAGCAGAAGTACTCACCCGTTGGATCTGAACAATCTCTTTATTCACATGAGCAGGAAAACTTCCATCTTCGTCTAAGAAGTAAGCCAAACCCCCAGTCATACCAGCTCCTACGTTCCTGCCTACAGAACCGAGTACCACAATAACCCCTCCAGTCATGTACTCGCAACAGTGATCTCCTGCTCCTTCAATGACAGCCGTACTTTTGGAGTTACGCACCCCAAACCGCTCTCCAGCCCGTCCGTTGCTATGGAGCACTCCTCCAGTGGCACCGTAGAGACAGGTATTGCCTATAATGGCATTCTGGGCAGCATTGTAGGGGCGCACCCCTTGCACCTGGGGTGGCAGAATCATAATTTCTCCTCCATTCATTCCTTTCCCTACGTAATCATTAGCTTCTCCTCGGAGTACCAACTTCATACCAGGTAAATTAAAGGCACCGAAACTCTGTCCCGCTGCTCCGTGGAAGTGCAAGTTCAGAGTTCCTTTAAAACCATCATTACCGTAGAGAGAGGCAATTTTTCCGGCAATTCTCCCCCCAACACAGCGATTCGTATTGACAATCTTCACCTCTTTCTTGACTGCACCTTGTGACTTAATCGCCCAAGCAATATCCAGATCCGCCAACAATTCATCATCCAAAACCGGTCCGTTGCTATGAACCGTCTCATGGTGCAACCAACTGCGTTCTTTTTTAACATTGGGCAAGTTGGTTAAACTTGCTAAACTAATCCCACAAGTCTTCTTCAGAGCAACATTGCTCCTTTCCTTCAATAAATCCCCGCGACCAATAATCTCTGAGAGACGAGAGTATCCCAACCGAGCTAAGAGACTCCTGATTTCTTCGGCAATAAAGTAGAAGAAGTTGGTCACTTGCTTCGGGAGCCCTGTAAACCGCTTTCGCAGTCGTTCCTGCTGAGTTGCTACCCCCACAGGACAGTTATTAGTGTGACAGATCCGGGCCATAATACACCCTTCGGCAATCATAGCAATGGAACCGAAACCAAACTCTTCAGCCCCCATTAAGGCTGCCATGACTACGTCCCAACCAGTTTTCAACCCTCCGTCGGCTCGCAGAATAATCCTGTCTCGCAATTGATTTTCCAACAAAATCCGGTGTACCTCAGTCACCCCTAATTCCCAGGGTACCCCAGCGTGCTTAATAGAACTCAAGGGGGAAGCCCCAGTGCCTCCGTCGTGACCGGAAACTTGAATAATATCGGCATTCGCCTTGGCTACCCCAGCAGCAATAGTGCCAATGCCAATTTCCGCTACCAATTTCACCGATACCTTAGCTTGAGGATTAACTTGATGGAGGTCAAAAATTAACTGAGACAAGTCTTCAATAGAATAAATGTCGTGGTGGGGTGGAGGGGATATCAAGGTCACTCCTGGCTTACTGCGGCGCAGCCCGGCAATATAAGCACTCACTTTTTTGCCGGGTAACTGACCCCCTTCTCCCGGTTTTGCCCCCTGAGCTATCTTAATTTCCAACTGCTGGGCGTTCATCAAGTATTCTGGTGTCACCCCGAAACGCCCGGAAGCCACCTGTTTAATGGCGGAACTGGCTGTATCCCCATTCCGCAGACCTTTAAGGTGGGGCAATGTATGGGACATACCAAAGTTATCCACATCTTTTAAGACTTTAAACCGCACCGGGTCTTCTCCCCCTTCCCCGGAATTAGATTTACCTCCCAGGCGGTTCATAGCTACAGCTAGAGTTTCGTGAGCTTCCCTCGACAGGGCACCTAAAGACATACCCCCGGTACAAAAGCGCCTTACTATCTCTTCCACTGGTTCTACTTCTGTTAGGGGAATGGGGGGGCGATCAGGGTTTAAGTCCAATAAATCCCGCAGGGCAGTTGGGGGGCGTTCCTGGAGATACTTATGATATAAGTCATAATGGTCATAATTTTTATCCCCCACAGCCTTATGAAGAGCCTTAGCCATTTCCGGGCTATTCATATGGTATTCCCCACCGGGCTTATAATTAATTAAGCCTAGGTTCTCCAACTTCTTCCCTTTGGATCGGAAAGCGCGGGAGTGAAAGGATATAGTTTCTTGGGCTAACTCTGTTAAATCCAAACCGCCTACCCGGCTAGTAGTGCCAGCAAAAGCCAAATCTACCACATCCCTGCCCAAACCGATGATTTCAAAAATTTGCGCTCCCTGGTAAGAAGAAAGGAGGGAAATACCCATTTTGGAGAGAATTTTCAATAACCCTGCTTCTACTGCTTGACGGTACCTTTCCAAAGCTGTAGTAAGGGAGAAGGGCTCTAACTTCCCATTTTCCATCAACCTTTGAGTTTTGGAGCTACCCCAAAACGAGCGGACGGTTTCCAAAGCCAAATAAGGAGAAACAGCACTTGCTCCATAACCGATAAGACAAGCAAAATGGTGGGTACTCCAACATTGGGCTGTATCCACAATTAAAGAAGCTTTCAAGCGCAAACCCTGACGAATCAAATAGTGATGCACCGCTCCTACCGCTAACAGAGGGGGAATATAGGTATTTTCTTCATTGATTGTTCCCCGATCGCTTAAAATCAGAATCTCTTTCCCAGATTCTACTGCCTCGCCAGCTTGTTCACACAACTGTTGAATAGCTTCTTTTGGATCTGCCCCCCGGCATCGATTGATGGCGGGGGTTAAAGTGGATAATTGAGCTACCGTGAAGGTAGAATTCTTAATTTGGTATAATTCTGCCTCATTGATTAAAGGGCTGGCTAACTCCAATAAGCGAGCATCTTCTGGTTGAGGATTCAGCACATTCCCCCTCCTCCCCAATCTTACCTCCAAAGACATGACCAAACTTTCTCGCAGAGGATCGATGGGTGGATTTGTTACTTGAGCAAAGCGCTGTTTAAAATAATCATAGAGCAACCTTGGCTTATCAGACAGTACCGCTAAAGGAATATCATCCCCCATGCAGAAAGTTGGCTCCTTCCCGGAAGTAGCCATGGGCTGAATAATCATTTCCACATCTTCTGCCCTATACCCGAAGGCTGTTTGCAGTTGCAGGAGATTAGAACCATCTTCTTCTGTCTCAGACCGCCATGGCAACCGTTCTACATATGAGCGATACTTGTGTAACCAATCCCCATAGGGTTTTGCCATAGCTACCCGCCGCTTAATTTCCCAGTTCTTCAGTATTTCATGGCTTTGCAAATCCACAGCGATCGCCATCCCCGGACCCAACCTACCCTTTTCAATAATGTCTGTTGACCGCATATCTACCACCCCGGTTTCCGAAGCCACGACAATACAGCCATCCTTGGTAATACTATAGCGAGCAGGGCGCAAACCATTGCGATCCAATTGAGCACCCACGGTTTTACCATCACTAAAAACTAACAGAGCGGGACCATCCCAAGCCTCCTGCATCCCTTCATAGTACCGGTAGAAATCCACAATTTCTGGATATGGCTTTAGAGCCGGCTGATTGTTATAAGCTTCTGGTACCAGAATCATAGCCGCCTCCAGAATACTACGACCCGTTCTCACCAGCAATTCCATAGCACTATCCAGATTATAAGAATCGCTGTTCTCAGTATTGACAATAGGAGTCAATCCTGCCAATTCCTCTTCGCTCCAACCTGGTACCTCCAGATTAACTTCCCTCGCCATCATCCAGTTTATATTGCCCAATAGGGTATTAATCTCTCCATTGTGTCCCAACAATCGCATGGGTTGAGCGAAGGGCCATTGGGGCATGGTGTTAGTACTGAAGCGGCGATGATAGATGGCAAAAGAACTATGGTAGTTTTGGTTTTGCAAGTCTTTATAAAAAGACCCTAAAACCTCACCTCGAACCATCCCCTTATAGACAATAGTACGACAGGAGAAAGAACAGACATAGACACCCTGAGCTAAATTCTTCCCTACCCTAGAGCGAGCCACATATAAAACCCGTTCCAAAGCATCTCCCTTCAGCCTATCAGCAGAAGTAACAATCACCTGTTCGATTTTCGGCAGATGTTCTCTTGCTTGCACCCCTAACACATGCGATCGCACGGGAACTTGGCGCCAACCCAAAACCTTCAGATTTTCCCCAGCCACCACCTCTTCAATATAACCACGTGCTTCTCCCGCAGCAAGTTCATTTTGGGGTAAGAATACCATTCCCACTCCCCATGCTTTCTTTTCTGGCATAGGAATATTGTCCTGCGCAAACCAAGATTGGAACAATTTGATAGGTAACCCCGTCATCAAACCAGAACCATCTCCAGAGTCTCGATCAGCACAACAAGCACCCCTATGCTCCAGACAACTCAAAGCTGAGAGAGCATTTTGAATAATTTGATGACTTTCCCTACCATCTTGATAAGCGATAAAACCCACACCACAAGCATCTCTTTCTTCCGTCAAGCAACGGGGTGGTTTTGTACCGTTTTGTGTCTTTTCCATCTTTCTTTACATTATCGGGTTATTAATTTTAATATAAATTGTCCCTTTTTTTAAGACTTATCTGTACCGTCTGCATTTATTATACTGCAAAGTTCATCATGTCAAAAGCTCAAACTACTATTGCAGCCATTATCCCCTTGCTGCTCATAACCAATATAGTACCATGTCCGGCGCCCTGCTTCGCGGATCCCTTCGGGCGCGCCACAGAGGACGAAGATAGAACACCTACTTCAACCATC
>JACONB010000133.1:0-2419 GCA_014323965.1 Prochloron sp. SP5CPC1
TTCTAAGGGTAAACCTTCTGCATCGGTGGCTGTGTTTGGATTAAAAGATTGGGCATAGTTTGCATAGAGAGAAATAGGTTCGATGGGCTGGTAAACAATACCAATTCGAGGAGTAAAAGCAGTATCTCTTTGGTTTGTCTCCATGCCAGGACCAGAGTCTGTATCCAACGTGTCCGTATCCTGCTCGACGATGTCATAACGCGCCCCAGCTAATAGGATTAAGTTATCCAAGATATCAATTTGATTTTGTAGATAAATCCCAATTCGATCCGTTGTGGTTTCACCGCCAAAAGCAATGGGAATATCTTCTTCAGCGGGAGGTGCAACAGCCGAGTAATCTGGATTAAAAATATCCAAAGGGCTAAAAAATTCAGGAGAAGGAGCAAATCTTGTGGCATCGTTGGTCTCTGTACGGGATAGATCGACCCCGAATAAAACCTTGTTTTTCACAGATCCCACGTTAAACTTGGCTTCAACATTGTTATATAGAGTATAAATGTCAGCTTCACTAAACTGTGCGGCAAAGACGCGAGTTAAGATTCCAGTGGATTCATCTAAAGAAAAAGGAAGGGCAATCACCCCAAAGTCATAACGATCGGTGATGTAGCGAAACTCGCTGCGAGCTTTCCAATTCTCGCTGAAACGATGTTCCAAATTGTATCCCACATTCCAATAACGTTTGTCGGATGTATCCTCAGGATTAGTGGTGACTAGCTCTAAAGGAATATCGGCAATTCCATCTCCAAAAGCAAGAGTACCAAAGTTTGCTGGATTGTCGTCTTTAATATATTCTAGGCTAACGGTCAAATTGGTTCGATCGCCGATATCCCAGGCTAAAGTTGGACCAACAAAAATGCGATTGAACTTATCGTCTAAATTGCGAAAACTTTCTTCCTGTCGATAAAGGGCATTAAAACGATAGCGCAGGTTTCCATCTGTTGTTAGAGGACCGGAGAAATCAACACTGGGACTGACAAAATCGCGGTTGCCAAATTGGAGCTTCAAGTTGTAAAATGGTTCCGATAAGGGTTGTTTGGTGACTAAATTTATCAATCCTCCGGGGTCAGCCTGACCGTACAAGATCGATGCTGGTCCTTTCAGCACTTCGATTTGTTCCAAGTTGGCAATTTCTGGTTCTACCGAATCGTTGCCAAAGAGGCGGAAACCATCTCGCAAAATCGGAGAACCGAATCCCCCGAATCCCCGAATGGAAAAATTAAGACCGCGACCATCGTTATTTCCCAGAAAACTAATACCCCCAACATTTTCCAGAGCCTCTTCAATCCCGATCGCCTGTCGGTCTTCAATAATCTGTCGAGGAATTACGAAGGATCAACGATGCTGAAAGCCCCGCGTCTTTAGACCGGGGATGCTCCCGAGACAGTGGCTTTAGCCACCGTGAAAAAAAAGATTGAAAATTGCTCTCTATCTCTCGCTGGGGAGGTAAAATAAGATAGGACAGTTAAAGGTCGAAACTGATGATTATTCTAGAATTCAAGGCATACGGCAAAAAGCAACAATATCTAGCTATAGATGAGGCAATTAGAACAGCTCGTTTTATCCGCAATAGTTGTATTCGTTATTGGATGGACAATAAAGGAATTAACAAATATGATCTTTCTAAGTATAGCAAGGTATTAGCTGACCAATTTCCGTTTGCTCTCCAATTGAATTCTACTGCTCGGCAAGCTAGTTCTGAACGAGCATGGTCATCAATTTCTCGTTTTTTTGACAACTGCAAAAAGAAAGTATCTGGAAAAAAGGGTTTCCCAAAGTTCCAGAAACGTGGTAGGTCGGTTGAATACAAACAGTCAGGCTGGAAATTGTCTCCAGACAAGAAATCAATTATATTCACTGATAAGAAAGGGATAGGTTCGCTCAAACTCAAAGGAACCTGGGACTTATGGCGCTTTGAGAAATCAAAAATAAAGCGGGTTCGCATAGTTCGGCGAGCTGACGGTTACTATGTCCAATTTTGTGTTGCAGTCGATATCAAAGAAGAATTAGAACCGACTGGGAACAAAGTGGGATTAGATGTAGGGCTAAAGGATTTTTACACAGATTCTGATGGCAATATTGAACCGAACCCTCGTTTTTATCGAACAGGTTCTAAGCGTTTGAAGTTTTATCAACGTCGGGTCTCCCGGAAAAAGAAAGGCTCATCCAATCGAAAGAAGGCGGTTAACAGATTAGGCAGACAACATCTCAAAATAAGTAGGCAGCGCGAAGAACATGCAAAGAGACTTGCACGTTGCGTAATCCGGTCTAACGACCTGGTCGCCTATGAAGATTTGAAGGTTAGGAATTTTGTAAAAAATCACTGTCTTGCTAAGTCTATTAATGACGCTGGTTGGTATCAGTTTAGGGAATGGATAGAACATTTTGGTGAAAAGTTTGGCAAGGTAACTGTCCCAGTCAA
>JACONB010000133.1:2451-8274 GCA_014323965.1 Prochloron sp. SP5CPC1
TTGACTGGGACAGTTACCTTGCCAAACTTTTCACCAAAATGTTCTATCCATTCCCTAAACTGATACCAACCAGCGTCATTAATAGACTTAGCAAGACAGCTCTATGAAGCAAGAATCCCCGTCTCTTTAGAGCGGGGAGTGTCAACTGGATTGCCTGGGGAATATCCCGAGTGGGAGTATCAGTGCGGGTTGCGGTGGTGGCATCCCGGGCAACATAGGGTGTTTCTTCCCCTTCCCCCGTCACGATTAGCTCTTCTTCTACCGCCTCTCCTTCAGGATTCAGGATGTAGGCAAGCACCCCCGATCGCAATACCACATCTGTGGTGGGCAATGCTTCCCGCCCAATAACTGTGACTTGGATAGTTTCAGTATTTAGCTGGGTTACTTGAACCTCAACAATATCAAAAGTGGGATTGTCGGCCCTAAATACTTCATTTTCTGGAAGGGCGAGTATAGCGTTGGGAATATCGGCAATTAGTTTGTTTCCTTCTGTACGAAACAAGTTGGTATCCATAGATAAGGTGGCCTCGTCTAGGGTATCGAAAATAATTTCTAGTTCTAAACCAGTAAGATTTAGTCTCACTCCCGTGACTTCAATTGGGGTTCTGTTTTGGGCTATAATTCTTCCACTAGTATCTGGGTCAACAAATTTTGATGTAGTAACTTCAGCAGCACTTAAACCAGCAAATGAAATGAAAATTAAACTAGGGCTAGCTAGTATGATTGGCATTGTCCTATTGAATAGAATAGTTTTCAGTTTCATAATGATCAATGTCGATTAATAGTGGATTGAATGTTGATAATTTGGGCAAGTTGACGGTAAAAATAATCAAGTTTTTTTGTGTTCTTTAAACTTGCTTGAGGCTTTTAGACCGTACTTCCTGTTGCTGGGCTTCCTGTTTTCGTGCTTTTTGCCAACGTCGTTTTTGCCAGAGAACAAATCCAGTTACTAAAAAGAGAGTTGGAGTTAATCCCGCGATCGCATAAATCACCTGACTCGTAACTCCCCAGAATCGACCAAAGTGGAAATTGAGCAAGAACTGACCCAACCGCAGCCCAGGAGTCCACTGGACTGTTTTTTGCTGAGAAAGCACCTTTCCAGTGAAGCGATCGAGGCTTACATTACTTAAAGGAATATCCGGGATTGGATCTTCGGGAAAAGCAAGCCGAACTTGAACTTCTCGCTTATCTTCACCAGAAAAACTTATAGATATTGCTTTACCTCCCGGGAGAGTTTCTTCAGTGCGTTGTAATAATTCCCCAAAGGACAGAGGTTTTGGGTTAGCAGGCAAAGCAGGTAATTCAGCTTTTTCAGGAGGTGCACCGATAATTAGAGCCAGGAGAGGCTCAACGTGGTGAAGCAGCACGATGACAGTTCCAGTAAAACCCAGAAGTACTAATACTAGAGAAAAAAATACGCCAGTAACTTTATGCAAGTCATAGGACAATAGTTGTTTGGCGGAACCCCATCGTAATTTGAAGCCTGCTTTTAAGTTTTTCCAACCTGGCCAAAGGATTATCCCTGTAATACCTAACACCATCATCAGTACGCCACAAGTTCCCGCGAGAAATTCCCCTGGAGTTCCAGCAAGAAACGTATAATGGAGTCGAAGAAGGAACCCAGTGACAGTGCGATCGAAATTCCACGAGCCTAAAACTGCCCCCGTGTAGGGATTCACGTAGAGGCTAGAGGATTGTTCCTCCTCTGAAGACAGCCAAAACACGTAGGGTTCATCTGCTGCCTTTGGGATTGTAATCGATCGCAATCGATCCCCAGGTAGGGAAGCTTGAAGGGACTCCATTAGAGTATCAATGGGCAACATTTCCCCCTCAGGAACTACTTCCATAACAGCAGGATTGGTGGCATGTTCCACGGTTTCATGAAACACCAAAAGGCTGCCAGTTAAACCCATGACAACTAAAAGAAGACCGATAAAAATGCCAATGGAACCATGAATAGTTAAAACAAACTGTCGTAATTTCATTACTAAAACTCCACAGAAAGAGAACCAATGACAGTAAAACCTTCGCCGGGATTAATTTCTCCGGTACGGCTGTTTTCTGTCCCCTCAATGTAATCTATGTCAAATAAATTTCTAAAATTTACTGACCCTCGCCAGCCATCCCGTTCGTAGGCAATAACAGCATTTGTTAAGAAGTAACTATCCAACTTGAAGCTGTTTTCATTGTCACCAAAACGTTCGCTGACAAAATTCAAGCCACCTCCCAGAGTCAACCCCCGCAAAGGTCCGCCCTGAATCTCGTAAGTGGTCCAAAGGTTGGCATTATGTTCCGGTACATTAAACAGTCGATTCCCTTCCAAACCGCCATTATCTTCCGTAATCTTGCTGTCGATATAGGCATAGTTAGCAATTAAATTCCAACCAGGGAGAATTTCTCCCATTGCATCCAGTTCTATTCCACGGCTCCGTTGTTTTCCTGATGCGATGGAAAAGAGAACATTATTCGGGTCAGGGGTAGCTACGTTTTCTTTGGTGATGTTAAAATAAGCCAAACTGGTTATGAAGCTTCCACCCAGCAGTTCTGCCCTCACCCCAACTTCAATTTGTTCTCCCCGCTCAACTTCCAGAAACTCTCCCGTAACTGCCATTGCATTATTGGGGACGAAGGATTGGCTGTAACTGGCGTAGAGGGAAACAGGTTCAATGGGTTGATAGACCAAGCCCACCCGAGGAGTCAAAGCATCATCATTCTGGGTTTCCTCGGTTTTTGTGGCAACGAAAAAGGAAGGTAGGGTGATATTTTCTTGCCGAGTCGTATCATAGCGAACACCCGCAAGTAATTTTAAGTTATCCAGCAATTTGACTTGATCTTGAAGGTAAATTCCTAGGCTATCCAACTGATTGCTACCTTCAAACAAAATAGGGTCTGTTTCCGGATTTACCCGAGTGATAGTGCCGTAAACTGGATCGAAAATGTTGAAGGGTCTTGCTGCCATGGGATTGATATTGCCCACATTATCCAATTGATCTCGTCGAGCTAAATCCACTCCTATCAGAAGGGTATGTTCCACAAATCCCGTAGCAAACTCCCCCACAACATTAGTTTGTAGTTCGTAGGTGGTGCTAGGTTGTTTGAGGAAAATTGGCGCACGAACCTGAATTCCCGTTGTCTCATCTAGGGGCCTCACACCGAAAGAGGAAAAGAATTCAGAATCGTAATGAGTTAAATAAAAGGCGTTCCGTAGCTTCCAGTCTTCGCTAAAACGGTGTTCAAAGTTATAGCCAACTCTGAAGAATTCAGTATTTGTTTCATCATCCAGTTCCCCGATCGCGCGGCCCAGGGGTACATCAGCCACTCGATCGCCGATAGCCACCAAGCCAAAATCGCTGGGTCGCTGGTCTTCAGAGTATTCCAGATTCAGGGTTAAATCGGTGCGATCGCCAATATCAATCCTAAACGTGGGAGCAATAAAGAAACGATTGTTGTTGGTAGTAAAATCCCTGAAACTATCTTCCGTGCGAGATAGGACATTGATGCGATAGCGTACCCCCCCCATCTTCCGTAATAGGGCCGGTAAAATCCAGGTTGGAACTGAAGAGATTGCGGTTACCCAAATCCACACCGATTTCAACTCGAGGTTCTTTCAACGGTTGCTCGCTAACCAGGTTAATGACTCCCCCCGGTTCGAGAGTTCCAAACAGAATAGAAGCTGCTCCTTTGAGAACTTCGATCCGCTCAATATTTGCCAGTTCTGGAAAGCCAGAATTGCCAAAGCTGGCATTGGTCAATCTAAATCCATCCCGCAACACCGATGATTCATCGAAACCTCGAATTTGATAGCGAGCGCCTCTGGGATCTCTAGAGTTTTGCAACACACCACTTACATTGCGCAAAGCATCATTGAGACGAATCACCTCTTGGTCTTCCAGCACCTCTTGGGGAATTACCTGAATCGACTGGGGAATATCTCGCAAAGGAGTATCCGTGCGGGTTGCCGTGGTGGCATCCCGGGCAACGTAGGGTGTTTCAGTCTGTCCCGTCACGATCAGCTCCGATTCTATTGCTGTTGCTTCCGGGTTGAGTGCGTAGGAAAACGGGCCAGATCTCAACGATACATTGGTGGTTGGCAAGGCCCCTTGACCCACAACAGTAATGCGGATAGTTTCCGGCTCGAATTGGATTACCCGAACTTGGGAAATGTCTCCGGTGGGATTGACAGCATAAAAGAACTGGGTGTCTGGAAGGGCAAGTACGGCATTGGGAATATAGGCAATCAGCCGGTCACCTTCAGCACGAAAAAGACTGGTATCTACAGACAGAATAGCGTTATCCAGAGTATCCAGGATAATTTCAAGCTCTCCGTCAGCAAGATTTAGGCTTACGTCGGTGACTTGCACTACAGTGGAGTTTTGAGCGATGACTTGCGAGATTGCTTCTGGAAATTGTTGCTCTGCTACTGCTACTTGCGCGCTAACAATTTGGCCGCTTGCTACGACCAAGAGCGCAAAAAAATTGGAAACCTGTAACGACTTTTTAATCATTTACTTTTATTAATTTTTGTTTTTATATTTTGTACTGTCATTACGCTGTACTGATATAGATACTCCCCCAAGAATTAAGCGTTCCAAGGAAAGTCCCATACTGCTGCGTCCTAATGCGTAGACCATGGCAGTGGCAACAACCGAACCGCACCAAGCACCCAATGGCAGCAGTGTCGGCGACAAACTTAGGGTCACAATCGCCACTACTACCAAGCCCGCTCCCGCAGAAATACCTAGCACACGAGGAAGTCGTAGCTGCCACAGAATAGTTTGAGGTAAGACTTCTCCTTGTCGGAATAGCGCCCCGCCCGAGCCAGTTGATCTGCCCAGAGCCAGCGACCATGCCGCGCCAGGGTACAGCTTGCCAAGTTCGGGATTGAAGCATGAATGCTCTTCCAGGAGTGGTGAGAGGGACTTTCAAATTAGAGTGAAAGATTTATCAAGAACAATTTTGAATTAGATTAGCATCTACTAAGAATTAATGTCAAGAAGTTTTGAGATAGGCGAAAAAATTTTTTGGGTTTAATCCAACCGCCCCTGTGCTTAGAACCATCCTTCCCCACACAATTGTTAGAATCCAATTATTGTTCTTCAGCTTGGCGCTGACGTTCAAGTTCTTCAGCTCGCCGCCGTTCTAACTCTTCCTGCGGCAAGTCGGCATTGTTCCGTAAACGCTGCATTGCCCTGTCTGGCTGGGTATAAAACGAGCGCAGCACCTCTCGAATCAACCGTTTTTGCCGCAGATTCACCCGCGACCAGAAAACTAAACGCTCGAAAATCAGGGCGATCGCTGCTAATGAAAAAGCTAACAGGGGCCAAGCTACAACGCCCCCTGCTCTGAAAAAGTTATCAATGGGCATGTTGTCTTTCGTTTGTTACAGTTCCACTGGAGTGGAACTAATTGAAAAATTTTCTTTATAAACTATACAGCTTCTCTATCACTAATGGCAATAACATCGAAGTTTTGTCTAATATCAATTCTCTTTGACACTCCCACGGCTCCACTACGTTAAAGCCGTGGGATTCTCCCGTCTAGCCCAATCGTAGGTATTATCGAATAGAGATAGTTGCACATACTCTACTGCTCTGGCTGAAGAGAAATATCAACTCCCGGTTTATCCAGTGTTGGTAAATTTGTTGGAGGCTTCAACTGAGAGTATTTCCAGTTCCTTTGACCAGCAGTTTGCAGGCTTACGCTCGATTCAAGACTATCGAGTTATCAATTTGTGGGAAGTAGAGGTAGACGTAGTCTTCGAGCGTAATTTATCTACATTACTACCATTTGTACCTATTTTGAAAGGAGGAGGTGAAGAACAAG
>JACONB010000134.1 GCA_014323965.1 Prochloron sp. SP5CPC1
GGGGAAACTCCCGCTGGAGAGTATCGAACAATTTTTCCGCACTGCGAGCTGCCCTGGCTAATTCCTGGAAAGCAGGTAGGGCGGCAATTAAGACAGCTGTCAAGCTTACTGCCACCAGCAGAATTGATAGTCCCAGCCAAAATAGAGGATCGATGGCACTTCCCATTCTTTTATCAATTATTGTTGGTAGAATCAGAATCATCGGTTATTTTCTCGTAACTCTGATTTATTTCACGGGCACTCTTGTTGCTGGCTTCAATCCCGGCGGCGATGGCTTCTTTCAGTCGCGTTAGGGTGCCTTCCCAGTTACGCAATGCGGATTTTTTCAGCACCTGTCGCGTTTCTCCACCGGAACGAGGGGCAATTAACAGACCAATTATGGTCCCCACAGCACTTCCTAGGAATATTCCGCCCCATATAGCTTTTTTGTTGGTTTTGGACATTTTTTTTTGTTGAACCGCAGATGAACGCAGATGAACGCAGATGAATACTGATTTGTTACTCCCTCACCATTTTCATTCCTAGATTAAAAAGAGTTAAAACTTGCTTTCCTCTTTGCAGTTGTACGTAAGCTCGGCGATAGTACCCCTTAAGATGACCAGCACCTCTCCCTGTTTTGAGAATAACTGAAGGAGCGGTACAAAGCACCAAATGAGTGCTGCGCTCCACTTTAGTTAATGTGTCTGCTAGATTAGCCAACCAACGCAGCAGTTGCCAAATGCGCCAAGCGAGAAACAAATTGACTAGGGTTATGAGCAGATTAAAAATAACAACCAATGTAATCATTCTTTTCAACAGATGATACCACCTAATATCAGGTCGAGGGGGAAACTATTGTGTCTCAGCAACGGTCATGGAGAAGATGTAATTGCAGCGCGGATTTTAGAGCAGTTGTTGCAACAGCCCTATGCACCAGAACTGGCAGCATTGCCCATAGTTGGAGAAGGACGGGCTTATAGTCATTTGAATATTCCCATCATTGGTCCAGTGCAGCAAATGCCTTCAGGGGGCTTTATTTATATGGACGGGGGACAGTTATGGCGAGATTTGCAGGGGGGTTTAATAGGGCTGACTTTAGCTCAATTACGGGCAGTGCTACATTGGAGTCGCAACCAACAAGGGGCGATTCTGGCAGTGGGAGATATAGTACCCTTATTATTTGCATCCCTCTCCGGGGCTGATTATGCTTTTGTGGGCACAGCGAAATCGGAATATTACTGGCGAGATGAAAAGGGATGGTTGCCCACAACTACTAGGTTAGAGCGTGCTCTGGGTTCTGTGTACCTGCCTTGGGAGCGTTGGTTGATGAGGAGTGCCCGCTGCAAGGCTGTTTTTCCCAGAGATAAGCTGACTACAGAAATCTTACAGCAGCGAGGGATTCCGGCTTTCGATTTGGGCAATCCCATGATGGATTGTTTGGCTCCTGGGGATAGGGTAAATAAGGAAAATGAGGCATGGAAAAGACTCAAAATCCTCCTCCTACCGGGTAGTCGCGCACCGGAAGCTGAAGATAACTGGAAGAAGATAATTAGAGCCACAAGGGGAGTTATTGCTGCTTTTGAAGAAGTTTTGTTTTTAGCGGCGATCGCTCCCGGTTTGAGTCTGGAACCTTTTACCAGCCATTTGCTCACCACGGGCTGGGAGTTGGAGATGAAAAAACCCCAACCCCTCCCCTTAATGCCTAAGGATGGTTTAGTATTTACCCAGAATAATGCTATTCTGCTTGTTACCACTAGTGCATACTCAGATTGTTTACAAACCGCTGACTTAGCAATAGCTATGGCTGGAACTGCCACAGAGCAATTTGTTGGTTTGGGGAAACTGGCGATCGCCATTCCCGGTAATGGACCTCAATTTACCCCCGCTTTTGCGGAAGCACAAACTCGTCTTTTGGGAGAGTCTCTCATTTTAGTAACTCACCCTGATGAAGTGGCTGGTGCCATTCAATCTACCCTTAAAGATACAGCAGCTGTGCAGTTAATTGCTGCTAATGGAAGGCGAAGGATGGGTGGAGCGGGGGCTGCTGCTCGCATTGCTAATTGTTTGAGGGCAAAAATGTTGGAAATAACTGATGAAAGAAAAGGAACAATTTATCCCCTATAGTCGTTAAGAAATCATCGAATTTTGCCTCCAAGACGGTAATTTAACTGCTTCCCAAGGGCAAGAGTTCCGTGATTTCTGCACTATACTCGCCGCTTATTCCCCATTTTTTCTCCTCTCCTCTCCTCTTCTCTCTTTCCTCTGCGCTACCGGCGTTCAGTGGTTAAATATAAAAAAAATTTATTTACATGAGACGGTGATAAACAGTTAACAAACCTTCTACATCTCCCACATTACCAGGAAAAAGGACCACTGGTAAATCTGGAAATTGAGGGTGGTCTTTTGGGGTGCGCACAATGGAACATCCCGGCAAAATTTGACCCAGTAACCCCACTGACTTTAAACCCAGACCTTTGCTGAGAACGTCGTTAGAGGTAATACCTCCTTTGGAAATGAGAAAACTAATCCCCTCTGGTAATCCTTTTACCACCTCCATAAGGAAAGAGGAAACTATCCCCCCGAAGTCCAAACGTTCCTGGATATTATGGAAAGTCAGTTCTTCCCGACTAGTATATACTACGCTGGTTTTATTATCTTGGTAGGTTCTGTACAACTTTTGGAGGATTTCTTCTAGGAGGATATCCCGTTGATTGGGTTTTTCTCTCAACCGCAACACATCAACTTTTATTCCCATTACCCCTGGGGCCGTGAGCAACTGCTCTAACTGTTGGGTGGTCTTCTGCACGTGGGAACCCACTAACACTACCCCAGGATTTGCGGTTTTCTTATACCTTCCCATGTCATCGGGAACAACTGGTTGCTTACCTAGTTTAGCCAGGGAAGTTAAAATACTAGCAGCACTGCGGAAGAGAAAGCGCTTTCCTTCTCTTGCAGTGGCGAGCACATCTGCAGCAAAATTATCTAAGTCCTCTTGGGTTTCCCCATCCACTGCTACACAAGTATTCTCCGTGAGATTCTTTAGCCTAGAAAGGCTACCATTTCTAATATCTTCGAGCAAAAATCTCTCTACTGCTGTCCCTGGGATTTTCCCTTGAGTTTTTTCTGCTACATAATCTGGTAAATAACTGTGGTGGTAGCTAAAAACCGAATCCCTAGCAAATTCAGTTTCTTGGACTGGCGTTGGTACTCCATCTATTATTAGGTAATGAACCGAGTTGCGAGTGATTCGTCCTCCTTCAAAGAAGGCTGGGACGAGAAAATGAGCATCAAAAGGTCCTAGTTCTGCGGCTATGATATCTGTTTCTACTGGATAATGTCCTCGCAGGGTAGAATCGGAGCGACTAACTACAAGGAAATCTTTAATCCCTTCTGCAACGAGTGCAATTTTCAGATTTTGACACACTTGTCTCGTTACGGTAGCAGCATTATTGGGGGTAAGTGCTCTGGTATTAGTGAGGATAAAGAAAATCGGCGCTGGGTCTGCAAGTCCCTGTCGCAGGGTTGCTATATCCCAATCCATGAGCAATAGACAGCTATGAACCGTCTGAGAACCAGTGGGATCGTCGTCTAGGACAATAATCTTGGTTGTTTGTTGTTCTTTGTTTGTTGTTTGACCCATGCTCCAACTTTTCTCCGAATCACTTACTATGATAGTTTAATCCCTCATGGGAACTCTTTACATTTTCTCTATAAATCTTGTTCAGTCAAGTTGGCAATCTTCATGAGAGAGCCAAGTGTTCCAATCTTTAAATCTTGATTTCGATGTACAGGTATTGACGAAAATGCTATCCTTTTTTCTGATAAATATGATGACTACCTGTAATTTTTTTGAGAGTCCATCCTTTTTGCTCAACGATTTTGCAGAGCTTTTTACCAGCTATAGATTTCATATTGCCAACTCAATCACTTGGTCAAGTTCGACAGCTGGATCTATTTCATTTGCTACTTCTAGCCAACCCTGGATTGCATCTTGTAAATTAGCTAAAACTTCATTCATAGAGTCCCCTTCGGTTATGCAGCCTGGTAAGGCAGAAACTTCTGCCCAGTAGCCACCTTCTTCTGCTGAATGAATAACTGCTTTGAGTTTCATAAAGTTACTTCCACTATTAATCTAGCACTATGGTTTCTATTCGTAAAGTAATTTTGGCGTTAAGTTTTGTAAATATGCTATCTAAATATGTTATAATATGAAAAGTTTACAAAGATTGTCGGTTCGATTTTATTTCCCATTAATCACGGTGCGGCACTGCTACAAAATAACATGACCAAGCAAAGATGGATTTCCGGACTGCTCACCTACAGGGGTCCCCTATATTGTAAACATTCACGGTCAATATGTCAGTCGTTCTCGTCACTGAACTGCTGCTTTAATAGTAAAATAGGAACTCGCTACTGCTATTATGGAGGAAAGACATTGGACGAACTGAGGCAAGCCCTAGAACTAGCCAACTATGATGAGTTACAACAGATCACCCACATTCTTTTCTGTCGCCGATTCAATCCCCTAGATTATCTTCATACTCCCGATCCTATTCAGATCCAAAGTCAAAGCGATAGGGATTGGATCGATTCGCTCGAAAAGCGATTTCGCTATTTAGCAGCGGACGGAATAACAGTGCTGCGGAGAAAGACCCAGCAGGTGAGTTATCGAGAAGTACTGATTCGAGTCTGCCATTACTTAAGAATACCTTATTCACCAGCATTCTCCACTACCGATATCGAAATAGAAATCTTTCTTCATTTAGCGCAAAAAGCCTGGAAACGCTTACCCTGTGAGAAAAGAAAATCTTTGAGCTACCGCATTATTGGGGGACTGGACAAATTCAAACTCCCGGAACCTATCACAGTTCAATTACAAAATAATTCTTTCCCTCTTCTGCTCAAAGGTAGTGGTATTCTCGCTGTCAGCTCTTTGGTGACACCCCTATTAAAACAGATCCCCCGTCAATTTGCTCTTTACTTCACCAAAGCTTCGGCTACAAAAGCAGCTCTCCTTCGCGGTGGTGCAACCGTAGCAACTCAGTTTCAGAGCCGTATCGTTGCTATGGGAGCGAGAAGAGGTATAGCTATAAGTGCGGTTCGTTGCGCAACTCCTACAGTTTTGGCAGTTGTCGGACCTTTGCTCACTGGATCTTTCTTGGTTGACTTGAGTTGGCGATCAATTGCTACTAACTACAGTCGCATTATCCCCACTATTGGGCTGCTTGCACAAATTCGTCTCATTCGTACCGAATGTTGGGAACTCGCTTGAAACAGTCCGTTATATCACATCCGGTAACCAGACCGTAGCCGTAGGTTGGGTTGAGGCAACGAAACCCAACAGCACCAACCCATCTGCTTCCTACACTCCAGGGCGCAAGCCTTGCGCCCCTACGCCCGCGCTCCGCGCTATATATATGAACAATGCCGCTTTTAGCTATAAATCGGGCAAAGAACCAAAACAAATGGAATTGTATTCTTCTTGGATTACTGATTTTCCCTTCCTTTCCTGCTTTGGGAGGGGTGTTGATGTTAGGTGTAGCAGGGGTAATATGGTGGCAAGATTTCCGTGACCTGATCCGTTGCCCTCTGAATTGGGGACTGGGGGTTTTAAGCCTTTGGCTGATTATTATCTCCTGTTTTGCAGCCCAACCAGAAGAATCTTTCGTCGGTTTAGGCAATTTTGTCCCCTATTTTCTCTTTTTTGCCTCTTTGAGTACTCTAATCCAACAACCTTCCCAATTGCGACAGTTAGCTTGGGTTCTCGTTATCGGTTCCACACCCCCAATTGTACTCGGTTTCGGTCAAATCTTAGGTGGTTGGCATACACCAA
>JACONB010000135.1 GCA_014323965.1 Prochloron sp. SP5CPC1
ATTTTCTCTCTGCGTCCGGGTAAAGCGGACTCTGGACTGGGTAGGGTCAGCTTTTTACCAAATCCGAATAAAACCATGGGTTTTTACTCTCGTATTTTTATCAGGGATTAGTCATATGACCTACTATTATAGCTTTGAGCCGCACCTATCAAAACCCTGATGAACACAAGGGAAAGTTTGGTTTGTGTTTCAGGAAAGTATGAAAAGGCAGCAAGATATTTTGCGAAAAATCCCCCTATCCCCCTATCTCCCTATCTCCCTATCTCCCTATCTCCCTACTACCTAATTAATTTATTGGGTATTCCCCTACAACCGCCAGGAATAGTCGCCCTGGTTTTTTCTCCACCCCAATAACAACAATAATACCGCTGTTCTTCGCTCATTCGTTTCACCCCAGTGAGATTGGCATTTTCCATCACTACCCCTGTATGAGCACCAGTGTGGTAATCTGGACTCTGAGTGCGACTTCTGGGACTGGCTGTTTCTAGGGTACCGTAAAAGAGACGAGTTCCCTTCAAGTCCGCACCAGCTAGGTTAGCTTCTGAGAGAATGGCACGACTGAGGTTGACTTGGACTAAATCGCAGTTACTAAGATTAGCTCTCACCAGATTAGCATCGCTCAAATCGGTCCAGCGCAAATCCGTACCGGAAAGGTCAACTCCTGCTAGCATTACCCCTAAATCAATAACTCGCACCCCATGATCCCTATCTTCCAGATAACCTCCAGAACCATCGAAAATCGTTCTACCTAAACGGCGATCGCGCTTTAAGGGAGCAAGTAATTTAGACTGGGAGAGGAAACGGAGGATTTTCGCTTTTCCTGCACCATCAACGCTGCTAAGAATAGCTGCAGTGCGCCCTTCGGCGATGGCTCTTTCTTGGGGCCAGTCTTCCAGCAAACCTTCGTCATTGAGCATCAAGTCGGAGATACCCTGGAAATAAGTATCAATGGTTTGTTGTTGGGTAATGCGGTTTTGTTGAATCGTTAAGTCTCGGGAAATGACATATTGCTGCCAAGCCACATATACTGCTAAGATGGCAATGGAAATTTGGCCAATGGCTCCGATCCATTCAGCCCAAGATCCGAACTCATCGTATTTAAATTTGTTCAGCCAATTGCTGGCGCTGCGGTAAATACCCAAGTATTTAGCTAAACCAGCTATACCTACCACCAAACCAAGGAAGGCAATGACTATTTTCCCATCTTCAGGAGTGAGTAATTTAGCCAACCAGCTCCAAAACAAGGGTAAAATGACACGAGCGCCCAGTAACAGGGCTACTAATGCCCCCGAAAAGCCAGCGAGGGGAATCTTTAACCACAATCCTACTATCATCAGGGCGAGGGAAGTGAGAATAATCCAGGAGCGATCTAGTGACTTATCTTGCAAGTAAGTCGGTTTTTTGATAGGAATCAAATTATCTTCCTTCTTATTTGGGATGGATGAATCGGGCTGCTTCTGGTTACTGGTCACTAGCTAATGGTCGATTAAATAGTTTTATGCTAATTTTTTGTATTATTGGATAATTAGTTATAATTCAAGCCAAAGGGAAACAATTATTTAACAAAAAAATTTACTGTTCAAGACAAACTACAATAAGGTCAGTCAGGGGTAAAATGAAAGTGTTTAAGTGTAATTGGTTGATTTCTCTGGTCGCTTCCGTAGGTCTATCTTGTAGTATAGCTACACCAGGATGGCCCCAGGCACTGCTTCCTTATACTCCTACCTTGAATTCTGAAAAGCTGAAAGAGCAAGGAGAGGCATTATTCCAGGATACAATTCAACTGGCCCAATTCCAGCAGTTTCAATTGGCATTTCCCGTAGCAAAACTAGTAACTCAGTTAATTCCTTTAGATTATCGACCCTGGTTTATTTTGGGAACTATATCTGTCCAACAGGAAGAGTTAGAGGAAGGAATTGTAGCCTTAAGACGGGCCCTCAAGCTCGCTCCCAAGGAAGGGCAAGCAGGTATTTTATTTACTCTAGGCGAGGCTTACTTTAGCCTCGGAGATTATACCGCTGCCGTAGAAGAATTAGCGGCGGGATTAGAGTTAGAGCCTAACGCCCCAGAAGCGTTGTTCAATTTAGGCAATTCTTATTTTAGGCTCAAAGAACATCAATTAGCAATAGCTAACTATCAAGAAGCATATAGCCAGAGTAAGAAGGAATTCTGGCCGGCCATTAATAACGTTGGACTGGTTAAATACGAACAGGGAGATGTAGCTGGGGCGATCGCTGATTGGCAAGCAACCCTCACTATCGCTCCAGAAGCAGCAGAACCTCAGCTGGCGATCGCCGTTGCCCTCTACACTCGCGGGGAAAAAGATAGGGGTTTAGCTTTGGGATCTCATGCTTTGGCAATTGACAGTAGCTACGGAGAATTGGAGTTTCTCAAAAAAAATCTTTGGGGCGATCGCCTGCTACGTGACACAGAAATATTTCTCCGTACCCCTGAAATACAAGCAGTTCTGGGGAGCATTCAAAAACACACGCCATAATTTGTTTTTGTTGTTGGTTATTGGTACAACCACGTATTTACCAAGCGTGATTATTATTTTGGTAACATTTCCCGAATCTGATGGACAAAAAGTTCGTGTTCGACCACGGGCTTGGAAATATAACTATCGGCACTACTTGCTTCGAGAAAGTTTTTCCGTCCGCCTTCTATTGCGTGATCTGTAACCAGAATAACAGGCATAGAGGCTGTCTTCGGGTTATCTTTCAACATCTTCGTCATGGCGAGCCCGTCTACAGCTCTACCCTGGTAAACGTTATGAGATAGGGATACGTCCATTAAGATAATATCCACCTCCCTTGCTTGGGCCATGCGCAGTACTTCTTCTACGTCTTCAGTTCCTTGAACTTCAAAGCCTCCGCGCTTGGTGAGAATCTTGGCAAAAACGCGAAAGTTTATCGGATCGTCTTCTACAATCAGAATGGTTGCCATGGATATTCCTGTCTTGAAGTAGTATAACTAACATTATTTAGTCATCCTCGCGGCAATTCTAATTATCAAGCTAGAGAAAAGACAGGGGTCGGCGCTCCGGCGCGGGTACAGGGTTCGGGGGAGGTTCGCTCCTTCATACCCTCTCCCCCCAGACCCAGGTTTTGTGTAACAGTCATGAATTGAATACGAACCGTGCGGACGACTATTGTTGGTGCTACAAATCAGGAAAGAGACACTCATGGCAAAACAGCTTAATTTTGTAGAGACTGGTCAGATAATCCCCACAGCATTGCATGTGGAGATGGAAAGGTCATATCTAGAATATGCCATGAGCGTGATTGTGGGCAGAGCGCTCCCTGATGTTAGGGATGGTCTCAAACCAGTTCATCGACGCATTCTCTACGCTATGTACGAACTGGGTCTTACTTCAGAGAGACCTTTTCGCAAATGCGCCAGGGTGGTAGGAGATGTTTTGGGGAAATATCACCCCCACGGAGACCAGTCAGTTTATGATGCTCTAGTACGAATGGTACAGGATTTTAGCAGTCGTTATCCCCTAGTGTCTGGTCATGGGAACTTTGGCTCCATTGATAATGACCCGGCAGCAGCGATGCGCTATACGGAAGCCCGACTGGCTTCCATTGCTCACAGGGCAATATTACAGGAAGTCGCCTTAACAACAATTGACTTTACTGCTAACTTCGATGGCTCCCAACAGGAACCGATAGTACTACCTGCCCAACTCCCCATTTTGTTGCTCAATGGCTGTACGGGGATTGCTGTAGGTATGGCTACTAATGTTCCTCCCCATAATTTAGGGGAAGTAGTAAATGGCTTAATTGCCCTCATCGACAATCCGGAACTGCCAGATGTTGAGTTATGGAAGCTAATTCCTGCTCCTGACTTCCCCACAGGAGGGGAAATAATAGCTAATTCCGGCATTCGCGATGCATACAGCACGGGAAGAGGTAGCTTCCCACTGCGGGGAGTTGCGACCATAGAAAATATTAGTATGGGGCAGCGACGTAAGGAAAAAAAGGTGATTATAGTATCCCAACTACCCTATCAGGTTAATAAGGCGGGTTGGATTGAAAAAGTTGCCGGACTGGTCAATAAGGGGCGTTTGGAAGGAATTAGCGATATTCGAGATGAGAGCGATCGGGATGGCATGCGGGTTGTCATTGAACTGAAACGGGATGCAAGAGGCGAGGCTGTCCGGGAACAACTGTACCAGCAGACTGCCCTCCAAGTAAATTTTGGGGCGATCCTGCTGGCACTGGTGGGGAATAAACCCTGTCAGCTCTCTCTCCGCCAGCTCCTTCTTGAGTTCTTAAAGTTTCGGGAGCAAACTCTGCGGCGCCAATACAATCAAGAACTAGACCAATGTCGATCCCGCCTCCATTTACTTAAAGGTTTATTGGCTGCTTTGCGAGATTTGGATGCGGTAATTGAAATTCTCCGCCATGCTGCCGACGGTACTACTGGTAAAAAATCTTTACAAGAAAAGCTGGCTCTGAGCGCCGAGCAAGCAGATTCGATTTTGGCCATGCCAATGCGACGGCTGACTGGTTTAGAAAGGAACAAATTGGCGAAAGAGCATGAGGAGGTGCGTACTCGGATCGTCAAGTTGGAAAATTTACTGGGGGATCGCCTGGAATTTATGAAGGCGCTGAAACAAGAGTTGCGCAACCTGAAAAAGAAATTCGGCGATAAAAGGCGTACTCAAATAGTCAAGCTTAAGGAAAATACCCCCGCTTCTTCTGGTCAGCTTTCCACGTCTAATTCGCCATCGCACCGCCAAACTACTACTACTGCCAAATCCTCACCTTCTAACTCTAATACCCCTCCTCGGCGTTCCCTTGCGTCTTCAGTCCCCTCGTCAATAGCCAAAAGTGCGGTTATTGTAGGCAGTACAAATTACGTCGCTATTACTCACCAGGGATATATTTATAAGCTTTCAGCTGAAAAGAAAGAGTCCAAAGAGGTGATTAAAAAGGGAGAAGACTTTATCGTCGCTCAAGAGAAGGTTGGCCCGAGTCAGCAATTAGTGTTAATTAACGACAGGGGTAAAGCTTATCCTGTCCAGATTAACAATCTCCCCCCTGTGGAAACCATTAACAATCTCTTACCTGACGTCGTCGCCCATTGTGCTTTCCCAGAACACCACAACAACCCCTTTGATTTGATTTTACTCAGCGAAAAAGCCAGAATTAAGCGGTTTCCTCTTGTCCAATTAGCTAATCTCAGTAATCGCGGTATGTCCCTGATGAAAATGGAAGAGGAGGATCGCTTGCTTCATGTTTGCTTGGCACGGGAAGGAGAACACATGGCGATCGCTACTTCTGGAGGACGAGTGGTACGCTTTGCCATTGATAATGAGCAATTACCCGTCAAGGGAAATCGCGCGAAAGGATGTCAAGCTTTACAGTTGCGCAATGAGTCTTTAGTTGGCTGTGTTGCTTGTACAGAATCGGCAGATTTGTTACTAGTTTCCCAATTAGGATATGGTAAGCGTTTGCCAGTAAATGCCGTAAAAATTGCCAATCGGAACAATATAGGATTTTCTGCACTTAAGTTTACTGATCCTCGCGATAATTTGGCCGGGATGGTATTAGCTAAATCATCCACTGCTGTCCTCTGGACAAGTGAAGGGCGAGGTGTGCGCCTGTCAACTGATAAGGTATCTAAATTTGGCAGGGAGGAAACTGGGGTAATGGTTATTAAACTCAAACCCGAGGAGAAGGTTGTTTTTGTTGTTTAAATTAGGGTGTTGGGCAAGGTACGTCGATGAGGTACGTCGATGAGGTACCTGTTTCAAGCGCTCAATTGTT
>JACONB010000136.1 GCA_014323965.1 Prochloron sp. SP5CPC1
TGCAGCTGAAATTTAATCACAAAGGAAACGGGTGCCTCTTTACTTCCACAAGAAGTGTTAGTGGGGGGCCATGACATGAGTTCAGCCCCTTGTTGGAGCCTGACAACTCGGTAGAAAGTTAGCTCTTTTTCCTGGAACTCATTGCTTTTTTTGTCGTAATGCCACCTAAAAGGGATGGGTTGGTTTTCCAGAAACAGCTTTGCGAGATAATCGGGAAGTACTGAATAACGAGTATCGATGTCATAGGGGTTTGGATAGGTTATAGGATTTTCATCCCAGGACCACGAATCATCCTTTAGCTTATCCACACGAGAATCAACGTCTTTTATACAGCTAAATTCTTCTTTCAACCATGCTTTGACGAACAATGATAACAAAGAAAGGTCTGGGAGCTTTTCCGTTGCGAATAACCAAGGTTTGGAGTCGCCTAGCCAAGCACTACGGGCAGTTTGGATGATTTGGGGAAAACTTGCTGCGATAAGAGGATCTAGGGATCTAACTGGTACAGACCTATACCTCCTGTGTCCTCCCCTTTGAGCATCATTTGCTAATGTCTGAGCCACTTGATAGAAAGGAGTGGGAACTCTCAGGGCGTAGATTGTGTGTTCTATCTCTTTAGTCAGCTCCCAAGCTCCGGGGAGAATTGTGTTATAAGCCATGATTTAATCCTTTTTTAAGTAGGTTGGGTAGAGCGCCTGGGAAACCCAACATAGGTTTGCGCTGTTGGGTTTCGTGCCTCAACCCAACCTACAGTTCTATTTCTTTTGTTAGTTTCCATGCTCCGGGGAGAATTGTGTTATAAGCCATGATTTAGTCTTTCTGTATTTTTGAGTGCGTGGTAGAAGTCTCCATAGAGGGATTTTGCGAGAGTTTCTTGATAGGGACGCAGGTCTTTTTCTTCTATGGAAGATTGAAGTTCGTCTATTATACCCACCAAAAGTGAAGTGGTTGCTGTATCTGGTTTATTTTGAGCAAAATTAGGGGCAAAACTGCTGTCCAAAAAACGCACCAAACAGGGAACCCCACTCCGAACTAAACGACCAATAATTTGCCAAATACTCACTAACTCAGTCCAACACAGAACCTTCCGTTCCTCTGAGGAGAACTGACGAAAGGAGTTAGCCCGCGAGTTTAGTTGCCTCATTTTCTTCACTGCTTCATTATAAAATGTTTTTTCTGCTTCTGTCAAGGTTGAATTAGGAGAAATTTTCTGAATATTTTCTAACGCCCAGTGGTTCAGTTGTTGTACGGTGCTGTCCCAAGTACCAGGAACTGGCATGGGGCGGCAGAGAAAGAGGGCGGCTCCGAAGGCGGCTTTGTTGTTATTCTTGAGAATATTGTGACCCCGCTCTAAAGCCATTAAAGGAGCTACTACTATCTTATACTTTTCCTCATTCTTATAAGGAATATTTTTCAGATTCCTAATGTCTCCCCGAGGAATACATCCTTCTTCCTCCTTTTCATGATCCCGAATTAAACGAGCAATATACTGCTTATCTTTATAGTGCTCTTTTAACCGAGACTGTACCCACTCTGCTTCGTCATAGCTATTGGTAATGAGGAGAAGACGTTGGCGATCGCCCCATATTTCCCCATTTTCCTTTTCCTTCTCTTGTAGTTCCTCAAAGATACCATTCAGATAAGAAGGAGCACGCCCAGACTTCTTGCAAATAGCAGCCACCATCTCCTCATTAGCTGTTTGCCGCTTGTTAAATGGTAGCCCGGATACAGTGATATAATTATCCTTATCATTCATTTGAGGAGTAAAGGCCAATTGACTATCTTTAATACCCTTATCCTTGGTTTCTGTAGGTTTTAATAAAACTGTGGGTTTGGGGGTAAGATGATAAGCAGGGCTACCGGGAACATAGCTAGTACCGGAAATGAGCACAGTATGGGGTCCATTTCTACCGTCAGCGGCAAACAGCTGAGGGAAATGGAGCAGTAAATACCTCCCTATTCCTACATAGCGGAAATAGTCCAGTTTCCAACTGTTATCCTGGTTTTTACTATATTTAAAGCCCAAAATATTCCCCACAGGAGAGTCGGGAACAACGGGGAGATAGTCTTTTGGAGGACGATTTACCAGAGATGGGTTTAAGTTTTTGAGGTCAATTTCCCCCACACCTTGAACTACATTGAGATAGTCCACCAGAAAACCTAGCTTATTATTCAAGATAGTAATCAAAATGGCAAAGTGAGTGCGAACCAGGAGTTCCTTTAATTTATCTTCTTCTTCAGGAAGAGGTATTTGCTTATCCTTCAACCACTGCTCCCACCAAACCTGGATTTCTTGTCGTTGCTCTGGAATATTGTCATTATTGGTTATAGTCAAAGCTACTTGTGCTAATTCTCCCCCAACCTTATTATTGAGAGGGTTGCGGAAAAAACTGTCCTGGGTTGCCAAAAATTCTTCGCGCTGTTTTCGTTCCTCATCCTTATTACCTTCTTGTAGGTCGTTTGGCAACAATTCTCCCACCATGCGACTGAAAAGAGAACGCCCGGTAAAAGTGTACTCTCCCAACCAAAGATGAACCCGTTCGTCGTAGAGCAAAGGAATAATGCTATCGATAGCATTTTGAGCGAAGCGTTGATCGCGGCACCAATTTCGATACAGATCCTTCCTCATACTGAGACGGCTACCATTGTAAATGGGAATCAGACTTTGTGCCAGTCGATTTAACAATCCTTTCGGGGTATTATCCAGCAGGGTTTCCGAGGGAGCAAAATCTTCGTCTAACTGCACCTGCACCCGATCTGCTTCGTCTACAAAGAGAAAATTGCATTCCCGATAAACTGCTTCAGCAAAGCGTATTCTTTCTGAAAACAGCTGTTTGGGAACGTGGGTATGAATTAAACTAGCGGGAGTCAAGATCCAAACCATAGATTTCCCAATATCCTGTTCCAACTGGTGACGAGGACAGTTATAATAGAAGGGACAGGTGGAATTATCCCTTTTCCTATCATACTCTGAATCAGTATCCTCTCTTTCCTGCTTTTTGCGGTTCTGAGGGGATTTTTGTTCCTTTTTTTGATAGAGACTGTGACAAGGTTCCTCTCCAAATTCCCATTTCTCAGCTTGAGACAAACCTAACAAGGGACAAACGGTGCTAAACCAACGATATGCGGGGTGGGTTCCTCCCTCGGTAATGGTGTCTTTCTCTCCAGAACCCGCTAAAATTGGTTGAGCTACTTTGGCTAACTGTTCTGGGCGATTTTGTCCCAAAATGGGTGCTGCTGGAATTCCCAATTTGTGAGAGAATAGGGATGCTAACCGCACTGATTCTACCACATCATTCACTATCAAACCACACCGAAGTTCCTGTTTTGCCAAATGATAAATGAGAACCTGGAGCAGGGTAGATTTCCCCACGTTTAACAACCCCACAATATGAACAAGTTGTTCTATTTTCAGTTCCGTACCCGGCTGGAAATCTTCCCCCTCCTCCTGGTACAAGTGTAAAGCTACCCGAGAGAGACGCTGATGATAATTTTCCGCCTTTTCCTCCTTCTCCTCCAATTTAGCGTCCATTTCCTGGGCTGATTTTAGTAATTCCTGGAAAGTAACAGTAGAGGAAGGATTTCTTTCCCTGCGGGTGCTCTGAAAAGTTACAAGAGGAGAAGAGCTAACATTAGTTAATGCTTCCTGGGGAATGGAGAGAGGAATTTCTACGGAAGACTCCCCTTTAGTTTTAATTTGAGCATACCACATACCCGGTTCAGATACTCGCTTGACTTTTTCCTTATTGTGTGGTGGAGTTGTCTTGAGAGTTTCTTCATATAATTTATCGCGCTGGGAGTAGACGCTAGTGCGAATTTGTTGTGGTACATCATCTACCTGGTTTAACTGAAACACCCGCAACCTTTCCGGTACCTTGATATACTCCTTCAGGGAGCGTTCCCACTCTCTTCCTTTCCGACGCAAGAGATAAAAACGCGCCCTTTGAATAAGTTGCCAATTTTCCTCATTCTTCATGCTCTCCACGGGAAAACGATGACCAGAAAGTAAAGCGGAAACAGCAGTAGCAGGTTCTTTTGGTGCTACCTTTTGCAGCAGTGTTAGCCCCAGTTCCACCTCAGTTATTAATTGAGCCAGCCCCTTGAGTGACTTATCATTTTCCTGAGTATATTTCTTGAAATCACTGTCTTCACGAATTTTTTTGCGAAGTTCTTCACCCCACTTAGATATATTCCGCATATTTTTCTCCTATTTTGTTTCGCGCAAAGGCGCAAAGGCGCGGAGAGGGGGCGACCCACCCCCCAACCCCCTCCTGGGAGGGGACGAAGGGGGTGGGTTACCACTTATATACTAACACCATTATTATCCATAGTACCACAGGATTTAACAATTTTTTTGAGCTTCCCCGATAATTTCACTCATTAACTTCAAACGTACCTCTTTTAGTTCCTTATGCAGTTCCCGCCTTCTTCCCTTAATGCGCAAATCCTTTTCTCGTTCATCGGGAAAAACCACAAAAGTTTGTTTAGCGTCATGGATATATTGTACCTTATGTAAACGTTCCTCATTTAAATAACACCAATCTTTCACATCGATCGCCCAGGTAACGTCGCTCTTAAACTCCACCCGTAAATCATATTCATCAATATTTGGCCAAAGAGTGATCCCCGCCCCCAGTTTTTTGAGTTCCTCATAGAGCTGAATTTCCCAAATTCCTGGTAGGGTAACGAAGCGGTGTACCCCAGGCGTTACCGCTTTATACCCTTCTGCTTTAATTGTTTTTCCTTCCCCTAGCTTCTGCTTGACACGTAGTTCTTGGCAGGTATCATTATAACAGCGATAACTGTTATCGGAGCGTTTTCGCTGGTAATAGCCACAACGGGGGCACAAATGACATTCTTCCTCAGCTGTCAAAACATTTAAATCCTTGTAAATTTTATCCAATGATTCCTTATTTAAATCTCTCAGCTCTTTAAATAGTTTTGTGTTATATTCTGAGTAGGAGATAACAGGGTGCTCAATAATCATCCTGCGAAACGCTCGATATGGTTCATGGAGCTGCTTTTCTCGACATTCCTTTAATGCCTCTTCCACAGCCTTCTGCTCTATCTCCATTTTGGTATTAGAACCTTCCACACCCCATTCTTGAGCAAATTCGGAAACATCCCCATCCTCTATAAGAGTGGCATTTTCGTTAAGGTATTTAATTTCCTTACAGGGGAACCACTCACCTAAAGGTTTCTTAGCCAAATCCAAAAATTCCGGCAAGTCATGAGGAACAGGTTTCTTTCCCTTTACCAAAGATAGGAGGTACATTTGGGACATGCCAATTCTCAGAGCCGGTGGTATAGATATCCGTTTCTTCCGGTCTTGTTCTTGCCATTTCATCAACCCAGTAGCGAGATAATGGAGGGTTTTTGTCGCTGAGGGTATAGAGTTAGACTGTTGTGGGGGTTTTTCTTGTACCGATTGCATGAACTCACCAAGTATAATGGACAATAAACTATGATAGCTCAAAAAAATTGAAACGGAAAGTTGGTAGGCAAAGTTTAGGGGTACCCTTTGCGCCTTTGCGTCTTTGCGCGAGACTCTCTAAAATAAAAACATGGATATAATAACCGTCGAAAACCTAACCAAAATTTACCCTGTCCCCATTAAACAACCGGGATTGAAAGGAACCCTAGCCCATTTCTTCCGTCGCACCTACAGGGAAGTAAAAGCAGTTGAAAACATTTCCTTCCAGATCACAAACCCAAGTTCTTACAAAAAACCAGCTTAGTCATGGGGCAAAAACAACAGCTCCTTTGGGACTTACCCGCTCTAGACTCCCTGAGAATAAATGCTGCTGTCTATCGTCTTCCTGAGTCACAATTTCAGCGCCGATTAAGGGAATTAACTGAAATGCTCTCCCTAGAAGACAAATTAACCCAGCCCGTGCGCAAACTTTCTCTCGGGGAACGGATGAAAGCGGAACTCCTGGCAGCCCTATTGCACCACCCCCAAGTTTTGTTTCTAGATGAACCCACTTTAGGGTTAGATGTAAATGCTCAAGGAGCAGTGCGGGATTTCTTACGAGTTTACAATGAACGCTATGAAGCTACTATTCTCCTCACCAGTCACTATATGGGGGATATTACAGCCCTCTGCAAGCGAGTCATGCTTATTTATGAAGGTAAATTAATCTACGATGGTAGCTTAGAAAAACTATTAGCAAGGTTTGCTCCCTACCGAGAAGTGAAAATAGAACTAGCCCAACCAATACCAGAATCTAAATTAGTTCAATACGGGGAATTAGAATCAGTAGAAGGAAAGCAAGTGCGTTTTTTCTTGCGACGGGAACAACTTACCGGTACCGTCAATCGCATTCTGACAGACATGGAAGTGTTAGATTTAAGTGTAACGGATCCTCCTATAGAAGAAGTAATTGGTCGCCTTTTTCGTCACGGTGATGGGGTAATATGGTAATATGGGAGAAAAACAAACAAAATTCATCAAGAATCATGAAGATTTAGAAGTGGATCAAATTGCTTTTAATACAGCTATGACAATTTTTGTTATTTTCAAAGAGTTTCCTAAATTGACCAAATTAGTAGAAAAAGGAAGAGAACTTTATAGTCAATACAACAAAATTTTAGCTATGATGGTCAAAATGGCTAATAATGTAGATAAATGGGTGTAAAAAAAAACTTAAGCCTTTGATTCATTATCCCCCTATCCCCCTATGAAATGGTTATTTAAACAAGCAACAGCATTGCTTTCCGTATACTACGCCCATATGGTAGAATACCGGGCAGAGTTATTTTTATGGGCACTTTCCGGTTCTTTACCGATTATTTTAATGGGGGTGTGGACTACAGCAGCAGAAGAAGGCAACTTTGGCCTAGAACCAATGGATTTTGCCCGGTACTTTATCAGTGTATTTATTGTCCGTGAATTCACCGTTGTTTGGGTTATTTGGGAGTTTGAAAAGGAAGTAGTGGAAGGGAAACTTTCCTTTGCTTTGTTGCAACCCATAGATCCAGTGTGGCGTCATGTAGCCATGCATTTGTCAGAAAGGTTTGCCCGTTTACCTATTATACTATTTCTGGTGGGTTTTTTCTTCCTCCTCTATCCCGAAGCAATTTGGTTCCCCAGTATCCCCAATATCTTCCTTTGCATTATTGCTACGGCGATGGCCTTTACCCTCCGTTTCTTACTCCAATATACCCTAGCCATGTTCGCTTTCTGGACAGAAAGAGCAGCTGCACTGGAGCAAATTTCTTTTTTATTTTACTTGTTTCTCTCAGGGTTAATTGCTCCCCTGGAAGTGTTCCCCCCTCTCATCAGGGAAATTGCTCTTTGGACTCCATTTCCCTATTTTATCCATTTTCCCGCCGCACTAATAATCGGCTTGCCAGTTAACTTCCAGCAAGCTATGTCCGCAATGTTAGCATGGGGAGTGCTGTTTTTCTTCCTCAACCGCTGGCTTTGGCGTCGCGGAATCAAAAAATATTCCGGCATGGGAGCATGAAACACGTACCCGCCTCTCTCTGTGTCTCTGTGCCTCTGCGTGAAACAAACTTATTTTATCCCAGAGGTTTTGCGGCTTTTCTCCCCCTCTTCTATAGGCACAAACTCAATATGGTTCAATAAAGTAGTGACAAAGGTAAAGAGAAGGAAAGGCAGGGATAGAACCAATACAATACCTACAGCAGCGAAAGCATAAATTTGACGGGTGCTACTCCAGAGGGCTAAGGTAGTAGCCAGGGTAATAAAAATCACCATTAACCAAACGATAATCTGAGCGTAAATATCCCCAAAGGTGAGAGTGCAGATGGAACGATATTTCTGTATTGGTTGAGTCATTTTTTGCATCCTTTAAACTTTCTGTTATTGTCTCATTGTATACCAAATCTAAAGATTTTTTTCCCAAAACAAAAGAAATTTGGAAATTATCCCTATTTTCCCCACCGGGGTAATAAGATAGATAACAAAGCCAATGAGGAGGTTTTGCAAGAAATGGTAGAAAATTCCATTGTCCAAGAACGGGATTATACCCTTATCATCGATAAGAGCGGTAGCATGTCTACAGCAGACCTCGATAGCGGTCAAACTCGTTGGTTTACGGCTCAGGAGTCCACCCTAGCATTAGCCAAAGAATGCGAAGCCATCGATCCAGACGGAATCACCGTCTATCTGTTTTCCGGTCGTTACAGACGCTACGACAACGTAACCGCAGATAAAGTAGTCCAAATCTACGATGAAAACGAACCTATGGGTCGCACTGACCTAGCAGGAGTACTCCAGGATGCTCTGGATAACTATTTTGAGCGCAAAGAAGCAGGTGTGGCTAAACCTAATGGGGAAACCATGTTAGTCATTACTGACGGTGAGCCAGATGACCGCAAAGCAGTAATGAAGCTCATTATCGAAGCATCCCAAAAAATTGACCGGGATGAAGAATTGGGTATTTCCCTGATTCAAGTAGGTAAAGATAAAAAAGCCACTCGCTATCTCAAAGCCTTAGACGATGAGCTGGAAAATGTGGGGGCAAAATTTGATATTGTGGATACAGTTACTATCGACGATATGCAAAATATGAGTTTGACACAAGTCTTGCTCAACGCTCTCATCGATTAATAAATCTTTGCGTCTTAGCGTCTTAGTTGGTTTCGCGCCAAGGCGCAAAGGCGCAAAGGAAGATTATGCTAGATTTAGTTAAACTGGCAGGACAAATTCCTGGTATTAGCCAACACTTGCTTGAAGTTGGGTTAGCTAATCGTCAACGATTGCAACGGGCCACTGAGTTGCTGGGAGAGGTGAGGGATAGACAGGAGGAGCTGGTTGAACCATCTCTTGAGTTGCGGGATCGCTTCATATTTTCCGCCGCTACTCCCATAGAACCCATAGATACTCCCATAGATATCCCTCCACCACCAAAAAGTCATAGTGTCTTCGCTACCGATGGTTCCCAAATTTCCCCTTCTCACCACGAAGTTACCTATTGTTATTTAATCAATATCGGTAGGATCATGCTCCACTATAATCAAGGTTTGTTTCCCTTGCTGGATAGTATTCCGGAAGTATTCTACAAACCAGAAGATATCTATATCTCCAAACAGTGGGGTATCCGGGTTCAGGAATGGATGGGATATCGACGCACTGTCTCCGAAGCGCAGATGTTGGCAGAAATGGCTTGTCGTTGGGTGCGTCCTCCTGGTGAACACTATCATATTCCTAATTTGGCCATGGTGGACGGTTCTTTAATCTACTGGTTTTTGGAAACCCTACCTCAGCCTGCCCGGGAACATATCCTTCCTCCCATTCTCGCTGCTTGGGAAGAGTTGTACCACACTAACATTCCCTTAATGGGTTACGTCAGTGCTTCTCGCAGCATAGAAGCAGTTAACTTTCTCCGTCTGGCTGTTTGTCCCTTTGATAGTCCTAATTGCGTTGTTCATTGTGGTAATATAGAGGGAAAGAAGAAGTGCGAAGTTATTACTCCTTTGGGGGATACTACCGTTTGGGGTAACTTATTAAAACCTGGACAAAGGAGTTGCTTGTGGCGCAGCAATTCATCTATTCTCCACTTATACGACGAACCTCTTAGGATCTATTTTTGCTACGTTAATGTGGGTTCGGAAGTTGCTCGCATTGAAGTTCCCACTTGGGTAGCAGAAGATAAGGACTTATTGAACCAATCCTTGGGTATCATGTTAGCACAAGTAGATAAAGGCTATGGTTATCCCATTACTTTAGCAGAAGCTCACAATCAAGCAGTAGTTCGAGGAGGCGATCGAGCTAGTTTTTTTGCCCTCTTAGAACGAGAAATGATTCGAGCTGGGATTAAAAATGTGGGGACTTCTTCCAAAGAAAGTACCAAACGTTCTACTATTGCTTAATTCTTCCCCTCTCTTTCCTCTCTGCGCCCTCTGCGCCTCTGCGGTTTTTCAATTCACTGCGCCGGGGCGCACAGTCCTGCGCCCCTACACTGTATTAGGTTCCTATAGTCCAGGAATTAATATAATCCTCTTGTTCCGGTGTCAGGCTATCAATGGCGATCCCCATAGCCTGCAATTTCAGACGAGCAATTTCCTGGTCAATTTCCTGGGGAATAGAATGCAAACCTGCTTCTAACTTGCCCTTATTTTGAACCAAATACTCACAGGCTAAAGCCTGGTTAGCAAAACTCATATCCATCACCGCACTGGGGTGTCCTTCTGCTGCTGCTAGGTTTATTAACCGTCCTTCCCCTAAAACCACAATGGATTTTCCATTCTTCAGCTGGTATTGTTGGGTAAAGTTCCGCATCTCTTTCACCTCTGTAGCCTTCGCACCCAAGGCTTTCAGGTCAATTTCGATATCGAAGTGCCCAGAATTACAAATCATGGCTCCATCTTTCATGGCCTCGAAATGTTCCCCCCGAATTACATGCTTGTTCCCGGTGAGGGTGATGAACAAATCTCCTTGGGGAACAGCGAGAGCCATAGGCAGTACCCGGAACCCATCCATGGCGGCTTCAATGGCCCGCACAGGATTAATTTCCGTCACAATAACGTTGGCACCCATGCCTTTTGCCCGCATAGCCACTCCTTTGCCGCACCAACCGTAACCTGCCACCACCAAAGTTTTACCTGCCAGGAGCACGTTAGTTGCCCGAATAATGCCATCTAAAGTAGATTGACCGGTACCGTAGCGGTTGTCGAAGAAGTGCTTAGTTTCCGCGTCATTCACGTTCATGGCGGGAAAACTCAGCACCCCGTTTTTGAACATAGCCAAGAGACGAACAATCC
>JACONB010000137.1:0-7104 GCA_014323965.1 Prochloron sp. SP5CPC1
AAGCAGCTTCTGGACCTAAGTTTCCCAAACCTAACACAGCACTACCGTCAGTGACAATAGCTATGGTATTACTTTTCATAGTGAGGGAAAAGACCTTTTCTGGAGAGGAGGCGATCACCTGACAAACTCTCCCTACCCCTGGAGTATAAACCATAGCCAAGTCTGACTGACTCTTCAGTTTCCGCCGACTCTGGATCTCGATTTTGCCCCCCTTATGAAGGTCAAAAGTATTATCCAATACCTCCAGAACCTTTACTTCCGGTAGAGCTGTCACAGCTTCAACAATACTTTGTCCATGTTCACAACTATAAGCATCTACCGTCAATTTACGCACACAAACCTTCAAATTTCTTGCAACCAGGGATATCTCCTCTAAATTGCCCCCTACCTGGGCGATGGCCTGAGTTACGCCAGCCAAGGTTCCCGGACGATTTGGCAATTCAATGGAAATAGTTAAACTAAAACTAGAATTAGGAGTGAGACTTATCATTATTGCACCAAATTATCTTCAAATATATTATATTATATTACCATAGTAGAAAAACCCTCTCTTGTATTTCTTTCTCTGCGCCCTCTGCGCCTCTGTGGTTCAATAAAAGAATAACCTAAAATGACTACTTTAAGAACAGAAACTGAAATTAATGCCCCTGCCAGGTTAGTTTGGCAAGCTCTTACAGTCAAACAAAAGTGGCACCATTGGAATACATTTCTCTTTGACTGTGACGCTCAAAAGCATTTTCAGCCGTGGGAGGAGGTCTTTTTAGCTCTTCGTCGTCTCCCGAGAGAGCGAAAGACTGAGTTTCAGGCTCAAGTTACCCTCCTGGAACCAGAAATTTGTCTCAAGTGGGTTTCTTCTATTCCTGGTTTCCGCAACCAGTCTATCTTTGAACTGCAAGAAATTGACTTTCGGCGAACTAAGTACGTTCACCTAAGTCGTTTTAATGGTCTGTTGAAGCCCATATTCTTTCCTTTCATTCGGGAAGATGAAATAGCAGGAATGAGACGTATGGCAAGAGAATTAAAGCACTATACTGAATCATTATAACTCTTCCGTTGCCTCTTCTTGTGACTCTTGTATAATCCTTTCATACCTCTCCAATTCTTCCTGACGAATAATTAAGCCACTGAAACCAAAAGAGTTCAAGTTTTGCAAAACCAGAGAAGCACTTTCCAAGCTAGAAAAAACCCCTACTTGCCACATGGATTGACCATTGAACATTTTCGGCATTACATGAGGGTAAATTGCCACCAATTCTTCTTCGTGCTGGGAATTAAAAGTGTCCACCATGACAAGATAATCCTGGGGATTAATATTCCCATATCCTATATTGTCAATGGGAATGGGTTTCGAGTCAAATAATAAAGGAGAAAAATCCCGAATATCTGGTATTGACCTAGGAGACAACACCAATAACTCTGCCAGGGTTTTGCGACCTGGACTTACTGTTGAAGGAGTGGGAGGTGGTTTTGGGAGAGAAGTCTCTGGAGGAGGAACAGGAATGTCAATTGCCATGGAATTCAAGCCATTACCAGGTTCACCAGTTGCTGCTAAATCTACTGCACCGGAAAAGCCTTTTTCTAACTGGTTACCAAAAGCGGCAATAGAATGATGAGGAACAAGATTGCTAATATCCATGGTACCATTACCATAGAAAATATTGCCTCCCGGGTCGTTACGGCTTCCCAGATCCACCACAGCGTTGTCTTGAGCAACTATTCCGAAAGTCAAAGAAGTATCGATGGTATTCTGGCGTAAGATTGCCTGAGCACTACCTTCTAAAAAGACTCCAATTTTATTGCCCGTTATGCGGTTACTGGTCAAAATCGGCGCCCCATTTTCCAAGACTCTCACCCCATAGTTAGTGTTGTTGAAGGTATTTTGCCGTACCTGGGGAGTTGAGGTTCCCGCCACAACCAAGCCATTGCCCATATTATAAAAATAGTTATGAGTAATAATTGGCTCACTATGGCCACTGACAAATATTCCTCCCTTACCCCTACCGTTAAAAATATTATTAGTCACTTGAGGACTAGCAGATTCTATCCACAATCCGTAACTTAGGTCATCCTCGTTTATGATGGTAACTCCCCTCAATTTTCCAGCTCCTTCTGTTACCACCACCACTGCTTGTATTTCTTCACCAGCGGTATAACTGAATAAAGTGCCACTACCTGTTATAATAATATTATTATCATTAATTTTACCAATAATACTAATGTTATTACTAAGGATAAGGGGAAATTGTTCTCCTGTTTGGGCGCTATAAAGTCCAGGAGCGAGGATAATTCTTGTCCCCGGTTGCGCTACCCTCAAGGCTTGAGTGATAGTATGATAAGGAGAATCCAAACTTCCTTTTCCCATGGCGCTCCCTGTGGTAGGGTTAACATAGATGGCATTCTTGGTTAACCTTTGACTTTGATCCCCCACCTGAGGTTGGATAGTTTGAGCGTAAGCCATGGAATTGAATACCAAAATGTAGCCTAGTAGCTTGAGCATGGGATTACATTGTAAAACCATAGAAACTATAACCCTTAAACCAATCTTTTTAATTGCCAAAGAATTTGATTGCCTTCCCGTCTAACGCGGGAAACAACCCAGTTACGCCAGGACCACTCCTTCCCGCGACTGGTGACAGCACTGGGGTTAATATCCATCAAATCGGCCAGTTCTGAACTGCTAATTAAGTAGCCCTTGGCGGCTATCTCATCAGCAACCCGCAAGGACTCGATTAGTTCTTGTAATGTGGTCACTCTCTGCTGAGGGAGCAGTTGTATGTCTTCCATGGAATTGGCAGATAATTCATTCATAACCTTCGTTGTTAGTCCTTTGTGGTTTGTTGATGGGAATTTTCTGGGTTTATTTGTATTGTATTGTATTGTATTGTGAGTCATAGGTGTTCGCCCCGAACTAACTAGCAATTTGGGTTGACTACTGAAATTGATTTATTTTAGCTCTCATTTCTTCGCTTTTATCCTTTAGCAGGTGCAAAATCTGGTTTAATTTCTAAGGCTTTATCATAGCTTGCCAGAGCGTCTTCCCACTTTTGAATGCTGTCCAAGCTTGATAGTCCTCAGGCTCCAGTTCGATAGCCTTGGAAAAAGAAGCGATCTGCGGTAGCAGATCCGGTGTTTCACCCCGGATCGATCGCCTCTTCGTACTGCCCCAGGTATGCCAAAGCACAGCCCCTATTGTGCCACACTTTGGGCAGATTGGGGTTTAATGCCAAGGCTTCCAACTGGCAACGGCAGAAGTATAATCTTTATTATCTGCTTGCTGTAGACCCTGATCGAACCAATCTTCCTAGGTTTTGGGAGTTATATTGGTAGCAGCGATTAATGCCTGCACCATAGCTTGAGGATCTGCGGTGATTTCCATTCCCAGTTGCCGAGCCATTGCCTCCCGGAATTGACTATTTTGCCCGAGCCTGCCAACTAACTCTTCCACAGTCATCATTTCTTGGGGCAATGATGAGCTATCTGGTCCATCGTACTCCCAAACATCTCTCTTTGATTGCCGAGTGAGCAACTGCTTCCCGATACTATAGGCTGTCTCGCCGATTTGGTCAATATCTGGCACGGAACGGCATTTTTCCCCCAACTGCACCATGCGCATTCCTAACTGGTGGTTTAGGGCTCCAGAAGCTAGGACTTTATTGCCAAACCGTTGTAACCAGGCAACCCATAGTCCTTGTTTGCCCCGCTCCTCCAAACCAGCGAAAAATTTGACGATTCGTCCCTCGTGCCAGCCATGGACAACCCCTTCTAGAAGCTGGCTAAACAAAAATTCGTAATCTGTATCGTTTAGCTGAGGCAGGTCTTTTTGGGACTCTTGTTGCCGTTTCGAGCTTGTGCCCAACAACTTTTGCCACAACCCCTTTAACCACTGCCAGATTTGCCCGAACATCCCCTCTCCTCTTTGAGACTTTCCACTCTAATATACTATTATCTGTGAATGAACCGCAGAGGCGCAGAGTAAGCAGAGGAAAGAAAAGAGAGGAAAAGATGAGGGAAGAGGGGAGAGATTTAACAAAAAAGGTAATCGGGGTGGCTATAGAAGTGCATCGAATTTTAGGTCCAGGTTTTTTAGAGTCTGTCTATGAGGGAGCTATGGCTTACGAGTTAAAATTGAGAGAAATCTCTTTTGAGCGGCAAAAAGAGATAGCTGTTACCTATAAAGGACATCCTGTAGGAGAAAGTCGATTGGACTTTTTGGTGGAAAAAACTCTGGTGGTGGAACTAAAAGCAGTAGCTAGTCTAACTCCGCTACATGAAGCGCAAGTCCTCTCTTATCTCAAAGCGACGAATTGCTCCCTCGCCCTCTTAATCAACTTCAACGTACCCCTCCTCAAAAATGGTGTCCGACGCATCATCCGCACTTAAACCCCTCTCTCCTCTCTTCTCTCTCCTCTGCGTCCTCTGCGCCTCTGCGGTTTATTATTACCATTTCTAACAAAGAATCAAAATTTGAGGACATATTTAAAGCTTGACGGGCACTTCCCAAGGAAATTGGAAAGCGAGAAAATGCAGGAGATTCTGGGCGAGTCCCCCGGTGAATCTCTAGCATTCCTAATCTCACTACTTCATGAACGTAATAATCCACATGTCTGAAATATCCAGAGCGGGTGTAGATTGTGCTTTGATAGAATTATGAATAGCTATCAAATCTCGAACCCGTCTGATGCTGATCTGGAATTGATTAAGGGCAGACTGCATTACAAGTTAGGTTAGATTGATTACTTTATCGGCTAATTTTGAAAAAGATTCTTTGAATTTCTCTTGAGACTCGAGAGTGTTTTTTAAATGATCGCCAGTTCGTTGCATCTGTGTATCGTTTAAATCGAATACAGGTGTTTGACATTTTTGAGACATAGCAACGAGGCTATTAAAAGCAGACATTTCTATGAGACAGAAATCATTCTCAATTCCTTGAGCAGAATATACTTTCGGCGGAAAAACCATGCTTTCACGACTTAATTCTGGAAACAGTCTATCCTGGATAGCGCCTTTAATATCATCCATCCATTTTTTAAAAGCAACAGATGGTTTTTGATTTCTAACTGGATAATTTTGAATAATGGTTCCTAGAAAGAGAGGTGTAACTTTGGGAAATGGGTAAACAGCTTCCTTGAGAATTGGCAATTCACTGGCTTTCTTTGCCCACTGATACCATTTAGGTAGAATGGTTGCCAAGGAATCAATTGCCATAATTGAGAAAAAGTCAGGGATTGTGGGAATTATAAAGTAGTTGCTTGTCATCAGTAGATTTTGATTGATTGAGCTTAAACTTGGACTCATATCAATTAGAATATAGTCCGCAGCAAATTTCTGAGCTGTTTTCTCAAGAAGATAGGAAATTGAACCCGGAATATTCTTCAGGGTTTGAATAGAACCACTTAATTCTTGGGCAATACCCAAGGTTACTTCATACTCAGCAAGTCCAACATGTCCTGGCAATAAAAACAAACCCTCCTGTCTTTCTATGGGTATACATTCAACTGCATCTATTAATTTAGGTTGGGATTCAAAAGCAGGTGCTAAACCAGCTTTTATGTGTTGATTTTTGCTGTACACTTCTTCGAGCTGCTTCTTGGTGGAAAATCCCAGTACCATTCCCGTCAGGTTACATTGGGGATCCGTATCCACCAGAATGACTCGTTTACCTAAGACAGCTAACATCCAACCTAAGTTAAAGGTTGTTGTGGTTTTACTAACGCCACCTTTGTGATTGAAAAGAGCAATTTTTTTAACCATTTTATAATTTACATGAGCCGGATCGGTACAAATTGCCTTGTACTTGGAAAAAATCTCATTAATTCATATTATAGTGGGTAATGTGTGAAAATGTCAATAGGTAAATCTTACTAAATACTATGATAAGTAATGCCCACGCTATAATACCTTCTCTCTCTCTTACCTCTCTGCGTACTCTGCGCCTCTGCGGTTTATTATTAGAGTCAGCAGAAAACTTCTGGAACAGTTTTATTCGGATCTGTCTGTAAGTTCAGAGTCTGTCGTGTCGTCTGAAAGCCATCCTTTCTCATATGTAGGTCGAAGACTGCTTATTCTCAGCTAGTATAAATACGTTCATAGGCTAATCGCTTTTGTGTGTTAGCATAAACCCTATGGTGGGCATTGCCCACCGGATTTAGAGCTAGCTAGAGAGGGTCTTTAATTGCTCAACTCTCTGTTGAATTAATTTTTCAACTTCCTTGACTTCAGCCAGAGACTGGGGCGGAGCAAAAGTTTCCTCCTTCGCCGAAGCAGTAAGGCGATCCACAAATGTACCAAATGCTACTTTGTCATTGGGATGAGCTATAACGTAAGCTCGTAGCTCCTTTTTAGTCATGGTGTTAAAATTAGGCTTAATCACAAGAACCTCCAAAAACCATTGGGATAGATTTCAATCTCTATGCTGTCGCCAGCCACTATAAATACGTTAGCTGTTCCCTCATCAAAACGAACAACAAAAATAGGGGTAAAGGTATTGGTTAGGGATTGGCACAACATAATACATATTATCCCCTGAGCAGCGGTTGGCAAAATCGACACACCTCACTCACAACACTATATTATATTAGCAGGGATAGCGATCGCCTGTACCAAAAATTTTGGTAAAATGGACCAGGGTAAGATGAATACAGATCCGCCACCGCCCTTGGGCGCTATCCTCTCCCCTCTGTGTCCGGAGCGTTCAGTGGTTAATCAAAAAAAGTCGATCACAAATACCAATGTCCTATGAACCCTTTCACCACAAATATCGACCTCAAACCTTTGCCCAGCTAGTGGGACAGGAGGCGATCGCCACCACCCTAACCAATGCTATAACCAGCCAGAGAATTGCCCCTGCCTATCTATTTACCGGTCCCAGAGGTACAGGTAAGACTTCCTCAGCGCGGATTTTAGCCAAGTCCCTCAATTGTCTCCAGGAGCAACAACCCACAGCTTCTCCTTGTGGAGAGTGCGAAGTTTGCCGGGCGATCGCTCGCAGCTCTGCTTTAGATGTGATTGAAATAGACGCTGCGAGCAATACGGGGGTAGATAATATCCGGGAGATGATAGAAAGAAGCTCCTTTGCTCCCGTTCAATGTCGTTATAAGGTTTATG
>JACONB010000137.1:7113-17621 GCA_014323965.1 Prochloron sp. SP5CPC1
GACTGCCGATAGCCTCATTTTAACCCGTGAAGGGGAAATACCTATCAAAGATAGCAGTCTCAAAGGGAAAGAGGTTCTCACCTATAATGAACATAGAGCAACATGGGAATATAAAAGGGTAGTGAGATGGTTAGAACGAGGTAGGAAACCCACCCTCACTATTACCACCACAAATAGTTCTCTTCACTGTACTGGGAATCATTTAATAAGAACAGAAACGGGTTGGACTGTTGCGGAAAACCTGAAACCGGGCATGAAAATCATCTCTTATCCCCATAGAGAAGTGATCCAATCTGTAGAAGAGGGGATAGTAGAGCAGGTTTACGATTTAGAAGTGGAGGAGAATCACAATTTTATCGCCAATGGGTTATTGGTGCATAACTGCCACATGCTCAGTAATGCTGCTTTTAATGGACTGTTAAAAACCTTAGAAGAACCTCCTGCTAGGGTAGTATTTGTCTTAGCAACCACCGATCCTCAACGAGTGCTACCCACTATTATATCTCGCTGTCAGCGATTTGATTATCGTCCTATTCCTCTAGAGGCTATGGTTGCTCACCTACAATACATTGCTGAAAAGGAAAAGGTAGATATAACAGAGGAAGGCCTCTCTATAGTAGCCCAAATTGCCAACGGTGGTTTACGGGATGCAGAAAGTCTCTTAGATCAGTTGAGTCTCTTATCCGGTAAGATAACTGTAGAGGAAGTTTGGGATTTAGTGGGGGCAGTCCCAGAAAGGGATATGTTAGCATTATTGAGGGCGATAGCCGCTAAAAATCCTGAAGCTATTATCCCTCAATGTCGTCAGATAATGGATCGGGGGAGAGAACCTTTAGCCGTACTGCAAAATCTAGCTAATTTCTACCTCCATTTAGCTATAGCAAAGTCTGCATCCTCCCGAGGTGATTTAGTTCCCGTCACAGCCCCAACTTGGGAGCAGTTAATTACAGAAGCAGCAAATTGGGAGTTAGGGGATATTCTCCGGGGACAGCAACACCTAAAAGAGAGTGAAGTCCAAATTAAAAATACCACTCAACCCCGTCTTTGGCTAGAAGTAACCCTCTTAGGATTATTATCTGTTGTGGAACCAAAAGTTGTACCCCAGCAGCAACAATCCAACAATACTGAGATAAGAAGAGAGAAAGAGGTTAAACAGAAGCTTACCACTGAAAGTGTCCCTGTTAAAACGGCACCTTCCCAACCCATTTCTACCCCCCCACGTTCTGTTGCTCCCGGAGAAATTTGGTCCCAGGTACTCCAGCACCTCCAACCCCCTACAGTAGCAGCATTGGTACGTCAGTACTGTCATTTAATTACTAAGACAGACACTGCTGCAAAGGTGGGTATCAGCAAGAAAAGGTTTTTGGGCATGGTACAACAGAAATTGCCTAATCTTGAAGCTGCTTTTGCCGCAGTTTGCCAACAAAAGATAAAGGTACAGTTGGAAGTGGCTACTGATTCTACCACGAAAACTACTCCCATCTCGCCACCAGTAACAACTTCACCTCAAAATCAGGTAGATAATGTCAAAAAGGTAAATAAGGTAAAAAAAGGGACTGCCTCAATTAATAATGGTAAAGATATCGCAATCAATTATTCCGAGTCAGAGGTGAAGAAAGCTGTTAAAGCTCTGGCTAAGGTTTTTAAAGGTCAGATTTACGAAGATAAAGAAGTTAAAACTCCTCCACCTCCTACCCTCCAAAAACCTCAACCTAAAATTGCTAATAGACCTTCTGTAAATATAGATGATGATGATATACCATTTTAATGATACAATAGGAACAGCAGATATTACATAATAAGTTTATGTTTTGATTAAGCTAATCAGTCACTATGAAATCGTTCAAAAGCTAGGGGAAGGTGGGTTTGGAGCTACTTATCTTGCGGTAGATACCCATTTACCCCATCGTCCCCACCGTGTAGTTAAGCACTTAAAAAACGTCACTAGGGAAGGAAAAAGACTTTTTGAAAAAGAAGCTGAGGTTTTATGTGGTCTACAACACCCCCAAATACCCCGTTTACATGCTTATTTTGAAGAGAAGGGGAAATTTTATTTAGTACAAGAGATTTCTGAGGGTACAACGTTGGAGTGAGGAGAAGACGAGGAAGTTGTTGGAGGAGTTATTGGATATTTTGGGTTTTGTTCATGAGAGGAATATTATTCACCGGGACGTTAAACCAGCTAATATTATGCGACGAAATAGTGATAAAAAGCTGGTTTTGATTGATTTTGGTGCTGTAAAGGAGGTGGTGACAGGAAAAACAGAGACTGTTGCGATCCAATCTGGGGGATATACTCCTCCTGAACAAGCAATTGGAAGACCAAGATTTGCAAGTGATGTCTATAGTGTGGGGATAATGGGAATCCAAGTTTTGACTGGTTTGGATCCTCAAACCCTCACGAGAGATAGTGAGGATGAAATTATTTGGCGAAAATATGCTCAAGTTTCTTCCGATTTCGGAGATGTTTTAGCAAAAATGGTGAAGGAACATTTTCCCAATCGTTATAAGAACGCAAATATAGCTTTAAAAGCACTTCGTTCTTGTTCTTCTTCTCCTTTAAGGGGAAATTCTCCTCCTTTTTCGGTTCCACAAGGACAAATTTCTGCTCCTGTTCCTCCCACAGTACGAGTAACTCCTTCTCCTGGAAAACGGAAACAGTCTTTTCCCCGTATCCTTCTCTTTTCCTCGGTTTATCTGTTTTTGGTGCAATTTCTGTTTTTGTTCCCCCTGTACGAGTTAGAATAACTTCTATTTTAACTCTTTCCTTCCCATTCTTAGATAAAACCCTCACAGGACATAGTAACTCCGTTTATTCAGTAGCAATAAGTGCTGATAATCGCACCATAGTGAGTGAGAATAAGGATAATACCATTAAAGTGTGGAAAGTTTCCCCTTGATCCCCCCTGGATCCCCCCTTAATAAGCAACTGTAGGTTGGGTTGAGGTACGAAACCCAACCTAGATTGGGGTGTTGTTGGGTTTCGCTTGCGCTCTACCCAACCTACGATAAAGGAGTTTAAGAAAATAGCCCGCAATTTATTCGCGGGTGGATGGGAAAGTACACTGAAAGCTATAAATAGTTTGAGTTTGTAACTTATCACAGAGTTGAGAAGGTTTATCACTCAAAGAGAAAGTTTGTCGTTCCAACTTTACTTGTAAACCCAACATGGGATCCTCCCCAGGAGAAACCAGAAACTCCAACCGTTTAATGTGCTCCCAACTGATAAGATTATCTAATATCTGCCCGATCGCCTCCACATAAGGATGATGAATATCTTCATACCAATTCCGTGTAGCTATATGAGGTTGATCAAACCCCAGGTGAATAATGAGAGAAGGTTTCCCAAAAAGAGCGATCGCCACTGGTCTATTTTCTTCCTGCAATAATAAATCATGAGAATTAACTAGATAGCGCAATTTCTCCAATTTCTCGTACCTTTCCCTCACCTCTGATAGTTCTACCCACTCTATTCCCAGGGTAATGAGATAGGTTTGTAACAGGAAATGTCCTAATTTGTGGGCTTTAGTAGCTAAATAACCCGAATTATAGTCATTTGACTCAATTAATAAAGGTACTCGTTCTACTACCTCCAACCCATAACCCTTCAACCCGGCAATTTTCCGGGGATTATTAGTAATCAAGCGAATTTGCTGCACTCCTAAATCGTTGAGTATTTGGGCACCCATGCCATAATCCCGCAAATCGGCGGGAAAACCCAAACGTTCGTTGGCTTCCACCGTATCCAAACCCAAATCTTGTAAAGAATAAGCCTTCAACTTATTCACTAAACCAATGCCTCTTCCCTCCTGACGGAGATAAACCACCACACCACAACCAGCACTTTCAATCATTTTTAATGCTGCTTGCAACTGCATACGACAGTCGCAGCGCAGGGAACCTAATGCGTCCCCAGTTAAGCATTCTGAGTGCATCCGCACCATGACAGTTTTTGTGGCAAACTCCTTTGGGTTACCCTTAACAATAGCTATATGCTCTGTATTATCCAGGGTATTCCGGTAACCGTAAATCTGGAATTTGCCAAACTGACTTGGGAATTCTGCCACCGTCTCTCGATAGACAAACCTTGCCTGTTGGGTACCTTGGGCATCGTGTTGGAGGCGATAACTGATTAAATCGGCAATACTAATTAAATTAAGCTGATGTTTTTTTGCATAAATTATTAATTCAGACAACCGGGCCATGGAACCGTCCGGGTTTTGGATTTCGCAAATCACCCCTGCTGGATATAATCCCGCCAGTCGCGCCAAGTCCACTGCTGCTTCCGTATGACCTGCCCGTTTCAGAACACCTCCATTCCTGGATCGGAGGGGAAAAATATGACCGGGGCGACGCAAATCTTCCGGTCTTGTTTTCGGATCGATAGCCGCTTGAATGGTGCGGGCACGGTCTTCTGCGGAAATCCCTGTACTCACCCCAAGATGAGGTGCGGCATCTATACTAACAGTGAAAGCAGTTTGATTGCTATCAGTATTATTACTTACCATTAAAGGTAAATCCAGAGCATCCAGGCGATCACCTGAAAGAGCTAAACAAATCAATCCCCTGGCTTCCACTGCCATGAAATTAATTAAATCGGGAGTGGCAAATTGGGCAGCACAAATCAGATCCCCTTCGTTTTCTCGGTTTTCATCATCTACGACCACAATAGCACGACCTGCCTTCAGAGATGCCAAGGCAGCATCAATTGAGTCAAATGTAAAAGAATTGTGGGGCAATGCTTCCACGAGTTTTCTTGTTTAGGGAGAATTTATTAATTATAGCGCCCCTAATTTATAATATTTGCACTAAAATGCGCGCAAAGACGCAAAGGCGCAAAGGCATCGGGGTATGGCGGTGTACAATTAGTGCGACTGTTAACAGAGCACCCCAAGGTAGAAATTATCTACTTAGGAGGGGATAGCAGCGCAGGGAAGAAATTTTCCCAATTGTACCCCCACTTGAGTCATGGGGTAAAATTAACTATAGAAGCAATCGACTTAGAGGCGATCACTGGACGGTGCGAAGTGGTATTTCTCGCTTTACCCAACGGTTTAGCCTGTAAAATGGCACCTACTTTGGTGGAGAAAGGGTGTAAAGTGTTGGATTTATCAGCCGATTATCGTTTTCAAAACTTGAATACTTATACAACATGGTATGGAGTAGAACGAACCGATAGCGTAATCGCTTCTGAAGCAGTTTACGGTTTACCAGAATTATATCGACAGCAGATTGAAAGCGCAAGTTTAATCGGTTGTCCCGGTTGCTATCCCACTACCAGTTTACTAGCTTTGGCTCCCCTCCTCAAGCAAGGATTAATTGTGCCGGAAACCGCCATTATTGATGCTAAGTCTGGCACTTCTGGTGGGGGACGTCAAGCCAAAACCCACTTATTACTGGCAGAGGCTGATCAATCTTTGGGGGCTTATGGAGTTGCTCGACACCGCCACACCCCAGAAATAGAGCAAATATGCAGCAGCTTAATGGCTAGGGATGTGAAGGTGCAATTTACTCCTCACCTGGTTCCCATGGTACGGGGTATTTTAGCTACTGTCTACGCTACTCTTAGAGATCCGGGGTTAGTGCGGGAAGATTTGCTAACTATCTATAATTCCTTTTATAGAGCTGCCCCGTTTGTGAAGATTTTGCCCAATGGAGTTTATCCCCAAACTAAGTGGGCTATGGGTACAAATCTCTGTTATATTGGAGTGGAAGTTGACCAAAGAACCGACAGAGTCATTGTCATGTCAGCAACGGATAATTTGCTCAAGGGACAGTCAGGACAAGCAGTACAATGTTTGAATCTCATGATGGGTTGGTCCGAAACTTTGGGTTTACCTCAATTGAGCTTTTATCCTTGAATAAATTTGGCTCCCTAACAGCACCAATAAATGAGCAACAATCCCCAGCAACCACAAACCAGAATTTCCCGGAGAATTACCCAGGGAGTGCGAACAGTTGTTCATTTTACAGCAACTGCGCTCCAACCCAATGCGAAAGTCCCGGAAATTTGGGTAAAAAACCCCCAAAATCCAAACCAACCCGAAGAAAAAAAGAAGCTCTTCAAGGATAAGTATACCTTAGGGCGCAGCAATAAATGCGACATTACGGTGAATAATGATATAGTCAGTCATACCCATTTGTCCTTGATTCAGCATAGCAAACGTACCCGATGCTTTATTCTCAAAGATGAAAAATCCTCCAATGGTACTTACATCAAAAAACGTAGGCTGACAAAACCAGTTACGCTGTACCACGGCGATCGCTTTTCCCTCGGAAAGTCCCAACTGAAAGATGCGGTGCAAATTAAATATCACAATCCGCCCCCGTGGTGGGTATTATGGTTGCGCTATTTCCTCTCTGGTACAGGAGGTATATGTGCTCTGTTCTGCTTGTGGATAGGCTATGAGTGGAGTAAAATTGACGTCAAACCCATACCAGAAACCACTAGAAATCCTGTCCTTGTTCTGGATAGAAATGGGCAAAAACTGTCTAGTTCACCCACTGAAGCTCACCGAGAATTAAAGCAACTGGACGACTTTTCCCCCCACTTAGTAAATGCTCTCCTAGCTTCAGAAGATAGTCGTTATTATTGGCATTTTGGGGTGGATCCTATTGGTATTGTCCGTGCTGTGAAAGTATCCCTGGAAGATAAGGATATCAAACAAGGAGCTAGTACTATTACCCAACAGTTAGCCCGCAGTCTCTATGCTAATGTAGGCAGGGAAAATACTGCTAGACGGAAGGTGCGGGAAATTATAACCGCATTAAAGTTAGAAGCTGTCTACAGCAAGGATGAAATCCTCAAAACTTATTTGAATCGAGTATATCTGGGAGTTGGCAAATACGGTTTTGAAGATGCAGCTCAGTTTTACTTCGATAAATCGGCGTCCTATGTTAATATTTCCGAAGCTGCAACCTTAGTAGCCATTTTACCCGGCCCCAATATTTACAATCCAGTGAAGAATTACGATACAGCGGTTCAGTTGCGCAATCGAATCCTTAAGCGTATGCTTCAACAGGAGATGATAACAGAAGAAGAGGAGAAAAAAGCGAGGCGATCGCGCATTGAAGTGAGTCCAAAAGCAGGGAAAGCCTTCTCTAGTAACAGTGCTGCCCCCTACTTCTACGACTATGTATTCCAGCAACTTTCTCATCCCTCTATCTTAGGGGAAGATTTAGCTAAGGAAGGAAATTTTATCATTGAAACCACCTTAGATATCCAGATCCAGGAGAAAGCAGAAGCAGCACTGGAAGATATAATGAAAAAGGAAGGTTCTCGTCTTAATTTTAATCAAGGAGCACTAGTAACTTTAGATAGCAGTACCGGGGAAATACTCGCTCTCATAGGGGGGGTAAACTACGATGAGAGTCAGTATAACCGGGCGACGGCAGCTTTGCGACAGCCAGGATCTACCTTTAAAGTCTTTGCCTATGCAGCAGCCATAGAAAAAGGTATCTCCCCTTATAAATTATACTCCTGCGCTCCCTTAACCTGGAAAGGTTACAAGTATAAAAATTGCGAACGTAGTGGTACGGGGGCAATTAATATGTATCAAGCAGTAGCCCAGTCCGAGAATTCCGTTGCTTTAAGAGTAGCACAAGATGTGGGTCTCAAACAAGTAGTAGACATGGCCCAACGTCTGGGAGTAAAATCAACATTGAATCCCGTACCTGGCTTAGTATTGGGACAAAGCGAAGTGAATGTGTTGGAAATAACTGGAGCTTATGCTACATTTGCCAATGGTGGTACTTGGTATTCTCCCCACCCTATTCAAACAATTCGGGATAGCAGCGATTGTGATAACCCCCAAGACTATCAAACCTGTCGGATAATTTACTCCTTCGAGAATGAAGACAAGACGTCAAAAAAGGTACTAGACAGGAAAGTAGCCGCTACAATTACTAGTTTATTACAAGGTGTAGTACAGGGAGGTACGGGGGGCAGAGCAAGGGTGGGACGGAGAGAAGCGGGGAAAACTGGAACCACCAACAAAAACGTTGACCTCTGGTTTATCGGTTACCTACCCTCTGAGCAATTAGTGACAGGAATTTGGTTAGGTAACGACAACAATAAACCCACCCAAGGTAGTAGCAGTCAAGCAGCAGCATTGTGGGGTCAATATATGAAAGCAGTAACCAGTTACCAGTAACCAGTTCGTAGGGTGGACATTGCCTACCTTCATGAGTCTGATAGATTAAACAGGGATACCATTATGCCTCTTGAAATCCTATTATCTCCCTTAACCTAAACCCTACTTTAAATACTTGGATCTATTCCATGGAATCGAAGAGCGCTTGGTGTATTTGCTAACTTCTGTTCAACATTAATCACTATTACTAGTTGCAACATTTCTCCCACTTAAAAGATCCACAATAATATCCTTGTAATCCTGAAAAGTTGAATGACGTTTGATAGAATGGTCTCGATTCAGAGGTAAATTAATACTCAGTTCCCGTTGGATTTGTCCTGGTCGAGGGGTCATCACATAGACTCGCTGGGAAAGAAACACCGCTTCTTCAACATCGTGAGTAATCATGAAGATAGTAATACCTAGCCGCTGCCATAGCTCTAAGATGAACTCTTGCATTGATGCTTTGGTTTGAATATCCAATGCGCCAAATGGTTCATCCATCAACAAGACCTTGGGATGGCAGGCTAAAGCGCGGGCGATGGCCACCCTTTGCTTCATCCCTCCTGATAGTTCTTTAGGGTAGGCATTGGTAAACTGACTAAGACCAACCACTTCTAAATATTCTTTTACCCGAACTCGCCGTTCTTTAGGCTTTATTCCTTGTAATTTAAGGCCAAAACCAACATTATCCATAGCAGTCATCCAGGGGTAGAGGGTATAGTTTTGAAAGACAACCCCGCGATCCGCACCGGGTCCAATCACCTCTGCACCATCCACTTTGATTTTACCTGTAGTTGGAGTCTCCAAACCTGCAATGAGACGAAGGAGGGTTGATTTCCCGGAACCAGAAGTTCCAACAGCACCAACAAATTCCCCCGTTTCAATGTGCATGTTGATATCTTTCAGAGCCATAAGGCTGCCCTGTCGAGTCTGAAACTGTTTGTAGACGTGAATCGCTTCCAAATGCATGATTTTGAGTTCCTAATCAACTGCCCAACGGCAACTTACCTGCAACAAAACTCGAAAACTTAAATCGATGGCAAAGCCTATCAATCCCAAAATTATCAGACAAGCAAAAATTTCATCGGTTCGGAAAAAACGCTGGGCTAGTTCAATTCGTTTCCCTAAACCTTCAGTGGCAGCAACCAACTCCGCCACCACAACCAAATTCCAGGATGCCGCCATATTGATGCGGAAAGCATCAATGATATTTGGAATTACATAAGGGGTAATCACCTGAAGCAGCACTTGCCAACGTCTCCCTCCTAGGGTGTAAGTTGCTTCTATCAACTCTTTCGGTACAAATTTCACAGCATCCATAATCATCAAGATATTGAAAAAGACTGTACCGATAAAAATCAAAGCGATTTTGGGGGGTTCTTCAAGACCTAAATAGATTATTAGTAGCGGCACGAAGGCTGGGGCAGGCATGTAACGAACAATCCCAAAGATAGGCTCTGTCAGAGAACGAATACTGGCAAAGGTTCCCATGGCAATGCCAAGGGGGGCAGCTACCACTGCTGCGAGAAAAAAGCCTGTCCCAACCCGAAAGCAACTGGCAGTGATGTCTTGAAGCAAAACTCCTGATTGCCAGAGTCGAACCAAGGCATTGATAACTTGAGGGGGGGAGGGCAAAAACTTTGGGTGTACAAGACCTGAAGTGGAAAGAACCCACCAAGCAAGGAACGGAACGACAACGGAGAGAACAATCAGCAAACTACTGAATGAGGGGGGAATATCCTCCCCAATGCGCCAGAAGACGGTTGGTTTTAACCCTTGTACTGGAGTTCCTGATGATTGATGTAAGGGTTTGATTGTTAGTTTCACCGATATTTCTATTTCTCCTGCTAGGGTTTTTTAACTGTTCTCAGCAGCGTAGGCTTTGATGAACCGATCATCAAAGATAGCTTTCAAGTCTGGGGCTTCCGGGATAAACCCAACACCAACCATGAAGTCAGCCATACGCTCTGCTGCAAAGGGCATATGCTTCATGTTGTCTCCTGGACTGAAGGCTTCCAGATTATCTTGGAGGGTAAAAAAGCGAGTTCCGGCCTTAAATTGCTCCAATTCTTTCGGTGTCACTCCAGCTCGTTTAGCAATGATTTCATCTGCTTGTTTGGGGTTGTCTGCCATGAACTGAAGAATATCAAACCAGGTATTCACTAAGGCTTGAACTTGGTCAGGCTGCTCATTAATTAGTTTTTTACTCACCACGAGCAAATCAGGAATTGCACCAGGGTATTCTGCGGAGGTAATCAGTTCCTTACTCCCTTCTCGTTGCAGCGCAATGAGCCAAAATGGAGGAAAAGCTCCCACTGCATCAGCTTTGCCTGCTACAAATGCCGCTACTGCTGCGCCGGTCTCTAAGGGGAC
>JACONB010000138.1 GCA_014323965.1 Prochloron sp. SP5CPC1
TCAAAGAAGCTTTTCCAGCTTATAAAAACTACAAGATACACGGAGCAGTAGCAGCAATAGGAGTTACGAAAGAGGTGGCTCGCTATGCTTATCGCCAAGGCTTATTTGTCATTGTGCAGTCAGGGGAAACTGTGGAAATTGCCAATGATGAAATCTTTCAACCCAAGAGCTGGTGAAATACACCAGCGCTCACTGCTGTTTAGCTGCTCTTGCTCTTTTTTTTGCAGCAGCAACAGCCTTTTCTGAAGGTATAAATCTAATATAACGCTCAAACTCTTCGGAGTTTATAAAATCATGATGCAACTCAAAAGAGGATGAAGATTTCTTACCATGTTTAATGTACAAATTACGCCTTCTGCCAACATCTAAGAAAGCAACAAGCTGTCTTAAGGTATATTTAGGTAAATTGGAACCTATGGATGAAATAATTTTATCTTTAGGAAGTTTTCCCCATGTAAATATAGATAAAAAACATAGCTTTTTTATTAGAAAAGTTGACCGCAGAATGTCATCAAATGGTGTTCCACAATCTCCCTCATACCAAAACCTCCAAAAATATGAGCCGTTAGAATTCACACACTTTTTCTCTATTGTTATAAACTGTTTCCCAATCGAGGGTGTAGCATTCTCCAAAATTCTCAATAATCCACCGTCTGTTGGTTGCTGTATTTGCACTTTTGCCAAGCCACCAAACAACGCATTTCTGTTCTTTTCTGTAATTCTTCTGTAGTTATAGATTCATGAGCAACCAACCAACCGTTGGGAAATTGAAAAACTAGATCTGCTATTCTTTTGGCTTCAAGAATAGGATATTCTAATATTGGCTCCGCATTTAGATATTCACTAAATTCTTGTGATAACTTTTCAGATAATAGCTTTTTAAAGAATAAATGCTCATAACTCTCTGGATGTCTATCATAATCACTCTTACAGGGAGAATTTGGCTTGTGCCTAAAGTGTTTCATCCGAACGACTCCAGCAACAATAATTAGTTCGCAGTCACATAATGGACAGACTAAATCACCTTTTTGGAACTCCTCTCTAGGGTTTGGGTATTCTAATATATTAACCCTATCACCAGTTTGCTTGTTTTTAGCAATCAAAGGCATAGGTTTTTACCTTCCTTATAATTTTGAGGATTTTTACTTAACACTTTTAGAAATCTTGTTATCCAAATCCGCTATAATTTAGATGGGATTACCCAGCTGCAAATAATGATATATTTATTGTAAAGTATATCTCTGTCTTTGTCAAGGTCAAATTTTATCCATTATCTAGGAAGACGCTCCCAAAAAAAAACCAGAGATATGGTACCATAGTCCATATCCCTTGATAAAAAGCGAAAAATCATGTCTAACTCAATTACTATAGAGGATTTTTACAAAATATTCCAGGAAAGCGATCGCCAACGCCAGGAAACAGAAAGAATTCTCCGAGAATCCTTCCAACGTTCCCAAGAGGAAGCAGAGCGTCGTGCCGAAGAAGCAGAGCGTCGTGCCGAAGAATTAGATCGCCGTTTTGCTGAACTTGCAGAGGATGATAAGCGTCGTGCAGCCGAAGCAGATCGCACTATGGAAGAACTGAAAAAAGTTGTTGCCAACACTAGCCGTGAAGTCGCTAACCTTACCACCCGCTGGGGGCAATTTGTGGAAAACTTGGTTGAACCTGGTATTGTGCGTCTCTTTCAGGCACGAGGTATTGCAGTGAAAGAAACTCACCCTCGCATTAAAGCGAAGCGCTCTACTGTAGCAATGGAAATAGATATTCTAGCTGTGGATGACGACGTTGCAGTGGCGGTAGAAGTAAAATCTCGTCTGTCTAAAACAGATGTGGATGATTTCCTAGACAGACTTGCTCACTTTAAAGAAGCATTTCCTCGTTACGCCGATGTAAAACTCAACGGCGCTGTAGCGGGAATAGAAATTGATTTCGGTGTGGATTTGTACGCTTATCGCCAAGGATTATTTGTCATCAAACAATCAGGGGAAACTGTGGAAATTGCCAATGATGAAACCTTTAAACCCAAGATATGGTGAAATAGGACACCCAAAGTCAGCTACACTGGGGAATAGTCCAATCAATCTGATTATCTTGAGAGTGGGAATGGAAATCGGCCAAAAAGTTAAAGTTTATCGTCTTCGAGACCGGGTATCTGCTGACATCGCCAAGAAACTGGGCCAAGTCGGTACAGTGAAAGAGTTCAAAATGACCGATGGTAGCGGTGTGGGGGTTGTAGTGCAATTCGAGGATCGCACCGCTACCTGGTTCTTTGAAGACGAAATAAAAGCTGTTTAATCATAATTGCAAGGCGAGAGGCAGAAGGCAAGAAGAAATAAAATGGCCAAATTATTAACATTTTTGGGCAAAGGCGGCACCGGTCGCACAACCGTAACCATCGCAGCCGCTAAACAACTCGCAAACCTTGGGTCTCGCGTCCTTTTGGTAGGAGGAGACCCTAGCCCCGCCTTTGGCTTGCAGCTGGGTCTGACTCCTGACAGGGAACCCCAGGAAATAGCAGCCAATCTCTCTGTGGTACAATTGCAGGGAACGGCGCTGCTGGAGCAAGGCTGGGAAGATTTAAAAAAATTCGAGGCAGAATACCTGAAAAGCCCCACATTAAAGAATGTGTACGGTCAAGAATTGGGCATATTACCAGGAATGGATAGCGCTCTTGCTCTCTATGCAATTCGGGAATACAGGGAGAGGGGCAAATACGATATTATTATCTACGATGGCTCCGGAGACTTAACTACCTTAAGAATGCTAGGGACGCCGGAAATTTTCAGTTGGTATATCCGTCGCTTCCGTCAAATCTTCCAAGAATCGGACTTAGGTAAAGCTATCTCTCCTTTTATTCAACCAGTTACCTCTGCTATCTTCAATACTTCCTGGACTGCTGATGATTTCGGCACGGAACCGCGAAGCAATAATATGTTGCAGGAGGCTCAAGAAGCCATGGCAGATCCCAAGCAAGTGGCAGCTTATTTAGTAACTGATAGATCCCCTACGGCGATCGCAACAGCTAAATATCTCTGGGGTAGTGCTCAACAAATAGGTCTCACAGTAGGTGGAGTACTACTTAATCGCTCTAACCTCCAAGAGGACATTAAGCAAGAGTTTACGCCCCTCCCGGTAACCTCCCTCCCCACCCTTGCCAACAACAACTGGCAACCCTTAATAGACGCTTTACCCAACTTCCGTCAAGGAGACACAGCACCCAAACCCATAACCGTAGATATTGCTAAAAGCCAAGTAAAAGTATTTCTGCCAGGGTTTGCTAAAAAAGACGTGAAACTGACCCAATATGGTCCAGAAATCACCGTAGAAGCAGGGAACCAGCGGCGCAATATCTTGTTGCCAACTCAGTTACGGGGAAGAAGTGTTAAAGGGGCCAAATTTTCAGAAGGCTACTTAATTATCACCTTATAGTCCTAGGTCAGAAAATGACAGAACAACAGAATGGCACAGCCAAAGCAAGACAACTCCTAGGTATGAAAGGAGCTGCCGAGGGAGAAACATCAATTTGGAAAATCCGGCTACAATTAATGAAGCCCGTCACCTGGATTCCCTTAATGTGGGGGGTAGTGTGCGGTGCCGCCTCCTCAGGGGGCTATACTTGGACTGGAGATAATATCCTCAAAGCAGCCGCCTGCATGTTACTCTCCGGTCCCTTAATGGCAGGTTATACCCAAACCCTGAACGACTTCTACGACCGGGAAATAGATGCCATCAACGAACCCTATCGCCCTATTCCTTCCGGGGCAATTTCTGTACCCCAGGTGGCCACTCAAATTATCATACTTTTATTATCAGGACTAATATTATGTTATGAATTAGATGTGTGGGCGGGTCATGAACAACCTAGCCTCTTATACCTCACCCTCGGGGGAGCATTTTTAGCATACATTTATTCAGCACCACCCTTAAAGTTAAAACAGAACGGCTGGTTGGGAAATTATGCCCTTGGTGCCAGTTATATAGCCTTACCTTGGTGGGCGGGACACGCCTTGTTTGGGAAACTGGATTGGAAGGTAGCCATTCTTACCTTGATTTATAGTTTAGCAGGGTTGGGGATTGCAGTAATTAATGACTTTAAAAGCGTGGAAGGCGATCGCCAGTTAGGGTTAAAATCCTTACCAGTAATGTTTGGGATTACCGCAGCAGCGTGGATTTGTGTCTTAGCCATTGATATCTTCCAAGCGGGAATGGCAGGGTATTTAGTAACTATTCACGAGAATATCTACGCCATAGTTTTAGTCTTATTAATTATACCCCAGATCGCCTTGCAGAACATCTACTTCCTTCGAGATCCCTTAGAAAACGACGTCAAATACCAAGCTAGCGCCCAACCATTTTTAGTATTGGGCATGTTAGTGGTGGGTTTAGCATTAGGTCACGCTGGAATTTGAACTATTAAATTAAGGGGTAGTCTTGTAGATGTAGTGATTTTGCTACTGCACTATAGTCGAAACTTGCGGACTCTTGAGGGGTATCGCAAAGACAAGCATATTTGCTCCAGCTATATCGTTATCGGGTAAACTTTGTTGCTGTATTTTATCAATAAGCATTTATTGCTCTAGAGCAGAACGTCCTTGTTTTCCGAGCCGAACGACAATAAAATATCCGAAGTACAACCCGTAAAACACTAATCCTACTATACCCAAAAAACCCAAGAATCCTGGTGTTGAATCGGGATGAAAAATACCCTTGAACCTTAGAGGAGCCTCTAGCCAAACCTTACAGGCAGCAGTTGCCATTGTCTCAGGGGACAATGCACAGGATCCGAAGTGAAAGTTGGCAATTACCCCCAAACTACAGTAAACTGTCATTGCCCAACGCCAGGAAGTAAGTAGTGTTTTCAGGGCACTGTGAGATAAGTCCCTAATTTCTTCATTCAAATCCACCCAAAACCAAAGGGAAATAGGAATGAGAATTCTGGCGGACATTCCCGATATAAAACCAATCGGCCAACCGGGAATCATCAAGTACACTGCAATCATCAGCAGGCTGGCAACTCGCCAGTAGATTATCATCAGACGTCCAACAGCATCTTTTTTCTCCACCAATGCCCAAACCAGTAGCACCAGAGGCAAGAGAACCGTAAATAATACTGCCAGTCGGTAGTCTGTCCAAGCCAGCAATTGCCACCAATTTTCATTCATTATCTTCTGTTACCATAGTCACTATAAGTTTTACGGAAAATTAGCAAAAACCGGTTCACCGTTAGATAACGGGCAGCAGTGGGACTTTCAAAGTCATTCCCACTGCTTGTATGCTCCTTATATTACTTTTATTGCCATCAGAGTTCTGCTGTTAATCTTCGTAGACTCGGCACTCAGCCGCTTCTGGATTGTCGTCGCAGTATTGTTGGAGGGAGTTTTTCTTGGGCTGATTCTGTCGTTGATGGGCTGCCTCCGCCTGCAATTCTTCGACGGCATCCCATGCAGCAGCGCATTCTTGAGATGCACCTCCTTCAATACCGCAGACTTCTCTGGCTTGTTGGCGCTCTTGGTCAATTTTTTCTTGTATGTTGCTCACGTTTTATCCCTTCTGATTTTTGGACTATAGATGTCTGTTTTCTATCCTAACTATTTTTGAACTTCATGAAAAGAGGATTTTCCCCCTTGACTGCTTTTCCGCCCTCTACTCTGATTTGGCAG
>JACONB010000139.1 GCA_014323965.1 Prochloron sp. SP5CPC1
TCAAAAGGGGGGTCAAAGTAGGATATGGGCAACATTTCAAAGATACCGCCCCCATGATTATTCAGCAAGATAATGGTGAGATGACCTCGAAAGTGCTGACGCAGTAGAAAGCCATTGGTATCGTGCAATAGGGCTAAGTCTCCTGTGAGCAAAACACTGGGAACATGGCTATCATGGGCCATACCTAAGGCAGTGGATAAAGTACCGTCAATACCATTCACACCGCGATTAAAATATGGTACAATACTCCTATTTCCTGGACACCAGAAAAATTCCCCGTGACGCACCGTCATACTGTTAGCAATAAAAATTGGCGTTCCTGGTGGGAGATTTTGAGATAGCAACCAAGGAACTTTACCCGGAAAAAGAGCTTCCATGGACTTCATCTTCTCATCCATCTTTCTCCTGGTTTCCCTTTCTACACTACACCAGAGACTGAGGTACTGAGAAGTTTTTTTCTCATCAACAGGAGGAATCAACTCTCCTAAGGTTTCTACAGAGGTACGGAGGTGAATTGTTCGACCGTGGAGGGGATCCAGGTTTTCTGGAGTGGTATCAACTATCCAACGGTTTGGTTCTGTTTCTGTTAACCAGCGACGGAGTACTTTACTGGTGGGTAATTCCCCGATTTGAATCACCATTTTAGGTGCTAATTTAGCTGCTAGTTCCCTATTTCTCAAGATTGTATCATAGGTGGAGATAAGATAGGGAAATAGGTGATGATAGTTTCTCACAGGGGAGAGAGCTTCTGCAAGTACAACCCAACCTAGAGATTGGGAAAGTTGGGCGATCGCCTCACAATAACCCTGAGGGTTTCCTAAAGATTGCCCCAACCCAGCAATAATCACTCCTCTTTCTTCTTGTCCCCAACTGGGTACTGGTAACTGGTAACTGGTAACTGGTAACTGCTGGTAACTGGTAACTGCTGCAAAAAATTCCGACTCTCTTCCTTTCAACCCCTCACCCACTCGCCCCCTCTCTATTGGTGCGAGGGGTTCTGTGAAAGGAAGGTTGATATGAACCGGTCCTTTAGTAGGAAAGAGGGATCGCTCCCATGCTTGAATGATATTTTGTCGCAGATAACGGAGTATTTCCATTTCTGGTGTTGGTAAGGCTAATTCTAACTGCCAATTGGGATAATGACCGTATAATTTGACTTGGTCAATGGTTTGTCCAGCGTGACAATGGCGCAAGAATGGGGGGCGATCTGCGGTTAAAATTAAGAGGGGTACTTTGCTTTCTTTTCCTTCAATCACTGCGGGATAAAAATTAGCCCCCGCAGTACCGCTGGTACAAACTAAGACTACAGGCAATCTGCTTCTTTTGGCAATACCTAAGGCAAAAAAAGAGGCGGAGCGTTCGTCCAACACTGGGATAGCTTCGATTTTGGGATGTTGAGCAAAGGCTACCGTTAAAGGAGCGGAACGGGAACCGGGACATATGACGGCTGTAGTTAATCCTAGGCGTTGGAGGGTTTCTACTAGGATGGAAGTCCAGAGAGTATTAATATTACGATAGTCTAAGGGCATTTAGAGTCTCGCGCAGAGGCGCAGAGGCGCAAAGGAAGAGGAAGGGATTTTAAATAACTATTATTGATTACTTCTCTCAAATCCTTATCAGAGGGTCGCTTTTTGAATTGTTCATCACTGTATAACCATAGGAGTTGAATAGTAAACAGAGTTTCATTGACTAAATACATTAATCGAATTTGTCCAGAGTTGCCCTGTCCCACTTGGATTTTCAGTTTATGAAATGTCCATCCGTCTGGTAATTTTGTCTTACTGGGTAAGGGTTCTTTGCGAGAGTCCTTTGGGTATGGGTGCCAATTTTTTCTGGAAAAGTTTTGTCATAAGCCTTGCTTTTGCCTAATTTCCTAAATGTTTTCTCAAAGCTTTCAGTTTTCTCAAGCAAGAAGGGAATTGAGCCAGTCATCCACTTCTCCTTCTTTAACGTATATTCTAGAATTATTCCTATCCTTGAATGCTTCTTCTAGCATATGGGAGAGAATCTTTTCGTAGTCTGGATGATTACGCTCAATTTCATCTAGTTTTTCTTTACCCAGTAACTTCATATCCGCAAGTTCAATAGGTTCTGTGGACTTTGCATCGGAAGGAAGTGCTTTTCGAGCTTTCCTCCAGGGAAACTCTACATGAGTCATCCCACTTAAGCAACAAGCATGATACTGTCTAAAATAATCCCCAACTTCCTCAAGCAGCTCTATTGTATAGGGATCAATATCTGAAAAGGATGCTTTTTTTGGTTTAGGGAGTGGTTTTCCCTCAAACTCTGAGTAAAAATGATAAGCAGGAGGACAAACAGGGCCATACCGCCACGCCTGTATCTCTTCGGGGAACAAAGGTTCGTCGAAAAGGGCAAGGTGTAGGCTCTGTGCATAATAGAGAAGCTTCTGAACCTTCAGATTGGTCATTTCATCGGAACGCTTATTTTCATATGCTCTGCAAATAAAGTAATGAGCAGCATGTAAACAGTCAACCATGGTACTCTCCTTTAAATCATTCTACTCTATCCTTTATGGTAGCACTTCTCTCTCAACTTGCTCCAGGGTTTGTTTAGCGTCAAAGGTTGGTGAAGTATTGTCGCGCCAATCCAGAATTTTGTAACCGCTGATAAACGCGGATTAACGCGGATAATTGGCTGGAATAGCTTTCACCGTACAGGGTCTGAAATGTTATTTACCTATCTGTGTTTATCTGCGTGCATCTGCGGATTATTTTGTTGTAGAGGGTTTCGACGGTTTCTGTAGCGAAGAGTTCCTCCTTGATTTTTAAGTAGTCTGTGGGTTGCCAGAATATTTCCCCGTGCGTAAAATACTAGCTTTGGCGATGCCAAGGCGATCAATTAAGGCTGCAATAGCATCAGTGCGAACGTCAGTGGGATTAGGAAGTGGGGGTAAAGAGGGTAAAGGCATTTATTCGGACCTACTAGTGATTTAAAAAAATTTAATCGCGCAAAGGCGCAAAGACGCAAAGGAAGAAGAAAAAGAAGGCATTTCAGGGGTTAAAAAATTGGCGAAGATGATTGACGAATTGATTCACATTACAGATATGGATATTATGGCCGCAATTCCTAATTATCTCTAGTTTAGCATTCTTGCATATGGTGGCCATTTCTGTGTTAATTCCTTAAAAAATGAAGGTTGAGAGCCTGTTCCCATATGCAGGAGTGATTTGGCTAGTTCTAAGGGATTATTGGCTAACCTGCGTTGTTTGAGTTCCTGGAATTGAGGATGTTTTCGGAGAGAATTGAATAAGGGTTTTTGGTACCATTGGGATAGGAAAGAAGCAAAATCACCGGTTGACAATTGTTTTGCTAATTGGCGGTCGCGTAAGCGCCACTCTTAGTGATCGCTCTTACGTCTTTCCTCTCGTTCTCCTCCTGTCTTTAGCCCTGGAGATGAAGATTCTAGCACCACTTTTGAGAAACGTTGTATAATGCCAATCTTCCTCCCATAGAATACCCCACTAAGAAACATTTTTCAATGGTTAATTTATCCAGCCATTGTACCAAAGCTAAAGCGGTATTGTGGATTTGATAACATTCATCCTTATTGCCCATAAAGCCATGGAAAAACAAAATGAGAAAAAAATTTTTACTCCCGTGTAAATAATTTAAATTACTAATAACTAAACTAATGTTTCTAGGAGCGATCGCCCTTTCAACTAAGGTCACCAAACCCCTGGTCTAAAAGCTTCGTCATTAGCAATTTCTACCACCTCCCCTGACTGTTGAATAACGAATAACCCCCGACGATAAGCATAACGATCTATTCCTTCATCAATTTCAATTCCCGCTACAGCACCGTTAAGCTTTACGTCAGTGTAACGGGGAAATGCTTCTTTAAAACGAGCCAACTTATCTAGGAAATAATCCACATCGGTTTTAGACAAACGAGATTTAACTTCTACAGCAACAGCAACATCATCATCAATCGCTAGAATATCAATTTCCATCGCTATACCAGAACGTTTTGTTTTCACCCGACGGTGAGTTTCTGTTACTGCGATACCTCGTGCTTGAAAGAGACGCACAACAGCAGGTTCTACCAAGTTCTCAAGAAACTGCCCCCAACGACTTGTGAGATTAGCGACTTCACGGCTGGTGTTGGCAACGACTTTTTTGAGTTGTTGCATATCACGATCTGCTTGGGTTGCACGACGATCTGCTTCTTCTGAGCGACGCTTACGATCTTCTGCAAGTTCGGCTACAAGACGCTCTAGTTTTGCTAAACGACGATCTGCTTCTGCTTGAGAAGCTTGAAACAATTGGTAAATATCTTGAATGGTTACAGAGTTTGACATAGTTCAAATAAAAAAACAAGCTAAATATAATCTTAATTATAACTAAACTAATGTTTCTAGGAGCGATCGCAGTTTCAATTGTACTTCAGCAAACTCCTGCTCTGGATCTGAACCTGCCACAATACCTGCACCCCCATAAAGTCTCGCTTTATTACCATTAATTAAACCAGAGCGAATAGCAACAATAAACTCACTGTTCCCCTCACAGTCTAGCCAACCCAGAGGGGCACCGTAAAGGGAGCGGTCAAAAGTTTCATAACGGCGAATAGCTCCGCAGGCTGCTGCTGTTGGCACTCCTGCTACTGCTGGGGTAGGATGGAGTTGGGCTACTAGGTCCAGGGGATAGACAAAACTGGGGACTTGGGCGTAAAATGGGGTCCATAAATGCTGAATGCCGTTCAGTTGCATTAGTTGACGAGTTCCTCTCTCGGGAATTAAACCTACCTCTATCAGACGTTGGGCAATAAAATCGCTCACAGCTTCATGTTCTCGCTTCTCCTTTTCGCTGTTTAAGAGTCGAGTAGCAAAAACAGCGTCTGCTGCTGGGTTGGCTCCTCGTTGGGTGGAACCAGCTAAAGCGTCAGTGATTAATTGTTTATTTTGAATCCGGATTAGCCTTTCTGGACTAGCACCGATAAAGTTATCCCCCTTACCGTTACTGGTAGAGAAGATATAACAATCTGGGTGACGTTGACGCAGGTTATGAAGGGATAGAACCAGGTCAAAAAGGGTGGGAGAGATAAAGTCGAAAGCTTGAGCAAGGACGATTTTACTCAATTCTCCCTTGGCGATCGCCCCTAAACCCTTTTTCACTGCCATGGAAAAACCAGATGGGATAGAATCTCTCCTGACAGGGGTTAAATTTGGTTTCCCACTGCTCCCCTCTACTCCCCTTTTAGCTAAATTAATTGCTCCCTGCACTTCTTGCAAGCGTTGCAGAATTAATTGAACTTTATTCTTATCCCCTAGGGGAATGTTCACCACCAGAAAGCATTGTTTTCTTTGTCCTATAATCTGAAAGATAGGTAAGAAAACGGTTCCTACCGGAAAAGGAGAGGTGGTGGGTTCGTTAAAGAAGGTAAAACTACAGCAAAATCTGGGATTTAGACTCGGTAAATCCCCTGTTGGGCGGATTTTTGGGATCCAATCTTGGATAAATTGACGCCCTAGTCGAAATCTGTCCCCTCCTGGTGCTAGGGTGATAGATACTGCTGCACCAAGACAAACCATCGCTTCCCCGAGACGA
>JACONB010000140.1 GCA_014323965.1 Prochloron sp. SP5CPC1
TTGAGAGACGTTTAGATCGTGGTAAAGTAGAAATGGCGGCGGCAGGGGAATTCGATTACCAAATTGTCAACGATGACTTATATGAGGCGATCGCCTCCCTAGAAGCTATTATTGAGGAAAGTTATTCATGAAAGCAAACCCAACTCCTCCTGGAAAATTTGGCTTACCCTGGTAGGCGTTACCCTAAGCTTTCTAGGAGATTCAAACTTTATAGAAAAGCGCCAAAACCGATACGGTGACCTCTTCAAAACGCATATTTTCGGTCGCCCTACCATTATCTTCATCGGTACACAAGCCAATCGGTTTCTTTTTGCCAAGGAAAACCAATACTTCGCCGCCACTTGGCCCTATAGTACCAGAGTGTTACTAGGACCAGCTTCCCTAGCCATGCAAAGCGGGGAGATTCACCGCTCCCGTCGCAAAATTATAGCTCAAGCCTTCCAACCCAGAGCCTTAGCAGGATATGTTCCAGCAATGAAAGCAATTACTCGTCGCTACCTCCAAAAATGGGAAAACATGGGCACCCTGACTTGGTATCCAGAAATGAGACAGTACACTTTTGATATAGCCTGTAAGCTGCTGGTGGGAATTGATGGAGCCACAGAAACAAACCTCAGAGACTGGTTTGAGGAGTGGTGCAACGGACTGTTTACCGTTCCCCTAGGTTTACCGGGAACTAAATTCAGTCGTGCTCTGAAATGTCGCCAGAAATTACTAGATCGCATTGAAGCCATTATAGAGGAGCGATCTAAGCAAAAACAATCTCATCCCGAAGACGCTTTGGGATTACTATTACAAGCACGAGATGAAGATGGAACCCCCCTCAAGGTTGAGGAAATAAAGGAGCAGATTCTCAACTTACTCTTTGCTGGACACGAAACCCTCACCTCATCCCTCACCTCTCTGTGCTTGAAACTGGCTCAGTATCCCCATATTAAAGAGAAAGCCAAAACCGAACAGGACAAACTTGCTCTTGAAGATAACCTCACCTTGGATAATCTCAAACAAATGACCTATCTGGATCAGGTGATGAAAGAAGTTTTGCGGGTGGTTCCCCCCGTAGGTGGTGGTTTCCGAGAGGTGATTCAAACCTGCGAATTCCAAGGTTATCAGCTTCCTAAAGGTTGGTGCGTATTTTATCAAATTGGTCGCACTCATTTGGATGAGCAGGTTTACTCCCACCCTCAATACTTCGATCCAGAGAGATTTGGACCCCAACGAGAGAAAGATAAGCCTCCATTTAGCCATATTCCTTTCGGAGGAGGAATGCGAGAGTGTTTGGGAAAAGAGTTCGCCAGGTTAGAGATTAAACTATTGGCAGCTGAATTGGTGCAAAATTATGAGTGGGAGTTACTTCCCAATCAAGATCTTCAGATGACCACGATTCCAACTCCCCGTCCTCGTGATGGGTTGCGAGTCAACTTCCATCGCCGTTAATTCGTTAAAATCAAAAAAATGATTTGGGTGGCTGAAGTTAAATGATTCCTACCGTTATAGAAAGTTCTGGTCGCGGCGAACGCGCCTTCGATATTTATTCCCGACTGCTGCGAGAGCGAATCGTGTTTTTGGGGCAACCGGTAACAGATGAGCTGGCTAACTTGATTGTGGCTCAGTTGTTATTTTTGGAAGCAGAAGATGCCCAAAAAGACGTCTATTTGTATATCAATTCTCCTGGCGGTTCCGTATCGGCAGGTTTGGGGATCTTCGATACGATGAATCAAATCGGTCCGGATGTCTCGACAATTTGTGTCGGTTTAGCAGCCAGCATGGGTGCTTTCTTGCTCTGTGCGGGAGCAAAAGGGAAGCGGATGAGTTTACCCAATTCCCGGATCATGATTCACCAGCCTTTAGGTGGTGCTCAAGGACAAGCTACTGATATTGAAATTCAGGCCAAAGAGATTTTGTATCTGAAACAGTTGCTGAATCGACATCTTGCTGAAGGTACGGGTCAACCTTTAGAGCGTATTGCCGAAGATACGGAACGGGACTTCTTTATGGGAGCAGAAGAAGCCAGAGAATATGGTTTAATCGATGGTGTTATTGAGCGTAGTCCTTCTGCTAGTAATCCGTTAAATGGGAGTGCTGACTTATGAAGGAGTGGGTAAAGTTTGCAAATAAGCTAAAAATCCCAGCAATTCCTCATCATTGAGAAGATGACGCGATCGCTTCCCATAAGTTTCCAATAAGTAAATCTTCCCTTGTTCTTTATTCCAACCCAAGCGTTTCATTTTCTCATCTATTTGGAGCATGATTTCACTAAAATCAAGGGTAGTAGGTTCGGATCTAGCACCAACAGGAGTGGGACTGTTAACTTCTTCTAGGAGCGTATCATCTGGTGTAGAAGGAACAGACTTAGTCTCTTCATGGGGGACTTTTGCAATATCATCAGGAGCTGAGCTATTCACTTCTTCCTTGGACGGATAATCTGGTGTAGAAAGAACCGACTTAGTCTCTTTACGGGGGACTTTGGCGTTCTCAGGAGTTGACAATTGCTCCCACTGCTTGACTTCTTCCTCTTCGAGATGATTTTCTTGAGAGGTACTGGACTTTATATCCTCTCCTCCTCTCACGAACTCAGTAGCCCCCTCCAGATCCAGAAGAGCTAAAGCTCTGTTTCTGGCTTTGTCTTCTGCTACCTCAACTGTAGAAGCAGCAGCCAAACCAGTAGCCAGAATAACGTCTTCAACTTGTACCGCAGCCCTGACCACGTAATTGCCGTGGTCTATTTTCACTAACTCACTAATCAGGCTACCGTGAGGATAACGACTGCGAAATTGAGTTATCATATTGTGTTATAAACGTACTTTGCAGTGGTAGTTCCCACGTTCCCGGTTATTTATAGGAGTGAGGAAGGGCGGGAAAACCCCAGGGCTGCGCCCCGGAATCATGGTACGTGGTAACTGCTATAGTATAACCAATCATTAATGTCGCGGTTGTCACACAGTGGCTGATTTGCTTTCCATAATCCCCATTGGCTCCCAGACGCTCCCTGCTAAGATACTAGAAACTAGATAAATTTGGATTGGAGCCAGCGGGGTGTGGTGAAGAAGAAAGCCTTGTTATATAAGGCTTTTAGGATTTATTCCTCATCTCAATTTAGAACAAAGGATCGTATTGAATGCATTTTTCAATCGCTACACTGCTCAATCAATTCGTGGATAACAAATTAGTAGCAGGTAAAGTCTTAGAGAAAAAATTACATTGCCAAGATGAGGAGAGCATAAAAAAACTGCAAATCGCCCTAGATGCCCTAGAAAAGATAGGAGTGTTAACCAAAGAATTCGGCAAATATCGCCGTGTGTATGATGAGGATGTGGTGGAAGCAAAATTGCGCTGTTCGAGCAAGGGTTTTTGCTTTGCGCTCCAAAATCTAGAGGATGAAGACGATATTTACGTGGGGGAAAGTAACCTCAGCAATGCTTGGAATGGCGATCGCGTGTTGGTGAAAATCATCAAAGACGGTAGTCGCCGCCGTTCCCCAGAAGGAGAAGTGAAGCTGATTTTAGAAAGGGCAAACCCTTCCCTGCTAGCAACAGTAAAATGTGAAGAGGAAAGTTATCGAGCAGTTCCTCTGGACGATCGCCTCTTATTTGAACTAGAGCTGAAAGAAAACGGTCAAAATCTAGCAGACGCAGTAAACCATCTAGTTCACGTTACCGTTACTCGTTATCCCATAGGGGAAAACCAGCCCATTGGGAAGGTGTCCCGGGTTCTCGGTAGTGATGCCGAAGCAGCAGCAGATACGGACATCGTTTGCAGCAAGTACGATCTCCCTCAAAGCTTTCCAGAAGAGGTGATTGCAGCCGCCAATTCGTTACCCCAAACCATTTCTTTGGAGCAAGAGCAAGAACGGCGAGATTTGCGCTCCCTACTGACTCTGATGATTGAACCAGAAAATCCTGGTGGTGAGGGGATACCATTTAGGGAAAATGCCTTTAGCCTGGAAAAAGTAGGGACGCAGCAGTGGCAGTTGGGTATCCACATAGGGGATATTGCGGAATTAGTTGAACCAGGATCCCCTCTGGATCTGGAAGCGCAAAAGCGAAGTACTGCTATTTATCTTGGGGATAAAGTGCTGTCCCTGTTCCCGGATGAATTGATTTCTCGCTGCTCTTTGGTACCTGGGAAGGATAGCTTGAGCATCTCTATCCTCATCACCATTGATGAAAAAGGTCAAGTGATAGAGTTTGAAATTGTACCTTCCATCATTAATGTAGACCACCACCTGACTTATCAACAAGTCCAGTCTCTGTTGGGGAATCAAGAATATGTAGAACAGGAAATTATCGGCGCGGTAGATACTCTGGAGCAGCTCTTTTTTACTTTAAGCCCCTTAGTGAAGGCGCAGCGGTTGCAGCGGGGGGGCTTTGAAATCACTTTGCCCCCATCGTGCTTTGCTTCCTATAAAGATGAGGGCAGGTTAGGTGCGATCGTCGTCTCTTCTTCCCTACCAGTGCAGTCTCTGTTAACGGAGTTAGTAGTGTTGGCGGGAAAAGTGGTGGCGGATCATTTAATTGCTCTCGGTTTACCCGGAATTTATTGCACCCTGCCAGAACCAGACTACGATCAGTTGGAAGATTTGCTTAAATTAGGCAATAATTTGGGATTAGATCTGGAACTGGAGTCCGATTTGGAGGTGACTTCCCACGACTATCAAAATTTTAGTCAACAGTTTTCTAAATCTTCAGGGGCACAAATTTTACATTATTTGCTTCTTACCAGTTTAAAGCCCGTCCAATACGCCAGTAATCCCCGACCCCACTTTGGTTTGGCTTATAGCAACGGCTACACTCATTGCGTCAGCCCTGGACAGCGGTATGTGGATTTGCTGGTGCAAAGAGTGCTGAAAGCCTTATTTGCTTCGGGACGGGATCGCCGTCACAACCGCGCCAAACACGGGGTAAATCTGGGTAGCAGTACCTGTCACAATCGGATCAACTGGAATGTTTTACCACCTCAAATCCAGACTAATTTAGAGACAGAGTTATCAGCGGTTCTTACTCACCTCAATGAGAGGGATAAGGTGGCATTGGATGGGGAAAAAGATCTGGAAGGGCTGAAGAAAGCAGAAAAGATGAAAGAACGCACCGGTGAAGTTTTCTCTGGTTTAATTACCGGAGTTCAATCTTACGGCTTCTTCGTGGAAATTGAAGATATGTTAGTGGAAGGATTGGTTCATGTCAGTTCTCTGAAAGATGACTGGTACGAATATCGTGCCCATCACAGCTGTCTCGTGGGACGGAAAAATCGCATCGCCTATCGCTTAGGGGATCAGGTGCAAGTGGAAGTCAAAAGTGTGGATTACTATCGTCAGCAAATTGACTTAGTAACCATTGGGGGAGGTAGCGCTGTTAGGGATGAAGACTTTGAAGACGATTGAAACAGTATACAAAGTCAGGACTCTGTCTCTGTGAGCTTCCTTATCACCCAATCACCAAGCGCCCTCTATCACCCTATCAGTTTTTGGAGAGTTACCTATGAAGGAGAAATTGCTCGCTTTTTTCCCCTCATTTAATGGGAAAACAACTAACCTCTCTTGGTTACCTTCCGGGATCTAACAGCGGTTTCAGCCCTGGGAAAACATGGTTGGCTAGTATTACCCAACGAGCGCAACAGTTACAAGGAAAAATAAAGCAAATTTCCCCAGAAGAGGTTGAGGTAACTATTCCTTTTAGTAACGGGAAGGAACTAGTCTCTTCTTTCAATCAATTTTTCAATCCTAAGGAGCACAAGGATTCCCAATTAGCTAAATTCGATAGTTCCGATTTAGTACAATTGCAGTCAGATATAACCTTGAATCAAAGTAATTTGCTGTTCTTAGAGCGAAATAAATTGCATTTGCAGGTGGATTTGCGTCCCTTGGGAGTTTTATCTGATGGGGGAAATGTTATTATCGGTCCCGGGGAAATTTTAGATTTGCAATTCCAGTTGCACACCCCTTGGGGAGCGAAGAGCGATGGTGATATTGCACCTTTGGTTAGTGACGGGGGACATCAGCTCGTTTGGCGACTGGAAACCGGAAAGATTAATGATATTGAAGCTATTTTCTGGTTACCTAGTTATTTGGGGATTGGTACCTTAGTGATTATTTTGTTAATGGTGGGGGGTTTCTATTGGAAATATAAGCATTTTACCCTGTAGGGGCAGGGGTCTTCCCGCCTGTACAAATGGTGTGTCTTTGCGGGGTAATTTTTGTTTCGCGCTCTACGCCGACGCAAAAGAGGATAAGATGAGAGTTAATCTAGATGACAGATTTTTGATGATTGCTATTACCGGGAGTGTAGCTTATGGGTTAGCCATTGAGGGGGTATCTGATATTGATGTTAAAGGTTTATTTATCGCCGGGAAGCCTTATTATTTGGGATTGAAACATATCGAACAGTTGGAGGGTAAGGGTGAAACAGGGGCGTTTACTTCTAATCAAAAGGAAAAGAGTTTAAGAAAGGTTGATTGGGAAACAGATAAGTTTCAGTTTCTGGAGGATAAGGATTTTGTCCTTTATGAATTACGCAAATACTTATCTTTGTTGAGAAATGCTAATCCCAATATCCAGGAAATGCTTTGGTTGGATTCTTATTTATATTTACATCCTTTAGGGAAGTTACTGATTGAGAATCGGGATAAATTCTTGACCAAGAAGGTAAAGGCGAGCTATATTGGCTATGCTAATGCTCAATTGCGCAAAGTACAGACTCATAGAAAGTGGTTGCTGGACCCGCCTCAGAGCAAACCTAAGCCGGAGTATTTCGGCTTTAACGACTTATATAAACCCTTGACTCTTGCAGAAATAAATGCTTTCTTTTATTTTTTATGGTTGGTGGTGAGAGATTGTATTGAATATTTAGACCCTGCTGAAGAATTGCGGGATTTGCTGTTGGAAAGGATTGATTATAAGCAGGTATTTTTGGAGCATAGATTTCCAGAGGATGCTCAGAAACAGATTCAAGAATATACTCATGCAAGTTCTGATTTTATGGAGTTGACCTATGCTTCACGGCGATATTTGGCAGCTCAGAAAGAATGGAAAAACTATCAGTCTTGGAAGGAGCATCGCAATGAGAAAAGGCGGGTAATGGAAGTAAAATGTGGTTATGACGCAAAGCACGCAAGTCATGCTTTGCGTTTGCTCTATACGGGGCGGGAAATTATTCAGAAGAAAACCCTGATTGTGGATCGGCGCAAAGCGGGAGATGGGGAGTATTTGTTGGCGGTAAAACAAGGAAATGTTGCTTATGAAGAGGTCATGGCAGAGTGCGATCGGGTATATAATGAGATTAAAGGGGTTGATAATAAGGATATCGATTTGCCCGAGCGAGTTGATGAAGATTTTTTGACTGACTTGTGTATTGAGTTGGTGGAAAGCATGGGGTTTTAAGTTTCACCCAGAGACACAGAGACGCAGAGAGGGGAGGATTAAATCAGATGATGGGTTTACAAGGAGATGTTTTATAAAGTATTATTTATATGGTGGCGAAGAGGGGACTTAATAATAATTCCTTCCTCCCTTGGCGCCTCTGCGAGTCTTTCGAGCGGCTACTTGGCGCGAAACCTATGAAAATGAACGATGACAGAGATTTTACCTGGCTTAAATGAAGCGGCACGAAATAAAGCAGTTGATTTGCTCAAAAATGGCGACGTAGTGGTG
>JACONB010000141.1 GCA_014323965.1 Prochloron sp. SP5CPC1
AAGGAGCTTTTGAAATGGCGGCGACAGTGGATTATTTGTTTGCTTATGATGCTACTACAAGATGTGTTCGCGATGATATGTATCAAGGGGTAACAGAAGCCTATGTTTTGGCTCCAAAAGTGCAGCAATTCCTTCAAAAATCAAATCCTTGGGCTTTGCGAGATATGGCAGAAAGGCTGTTAGAAGCTTCTCAACGGGGGTTGTGGCAAACTGCTAGTAATGAGACATTGGATGAGTTACGACATATCGTCCATCAAGCAGAAGCTGACTTTGAATAGGCGATCGCCTTTGTCAAACCCCTACAGGGTTTAAATTTAGCCGTAGGGTGGGCAATAAGTTTGACCAATTCTATGTTTATACAGCCCCTTTTCCTTGCCCACCAACAGTAATCTGGATTAATTTTACCACCCACCATATACTTAATTCGGTGTGTTACCCTATTTTAGGGTATTGATTTTATTAAACCGCAGAGGCGCAGAGGGCTTAGAGGAAGATAATAGAGGAGGTTACTTGACAATTGGGACAATTTTTGGTACTTTCTTTATAATTATGTTACAATAAACGGTATTGAAAACAATGATAAGTAAATTTACAATTTATAGGGATAAAAAAAATAACCAATCGACTCCAAAGCCAGAACCTGAGAAAGTTGAATACTTACTGGACTCTTTGTTAGATTTAGTGGAGGAAACAAATCATCAGGTTGATAAAGTAGATAAAGCAGATAATAATCAGGTATATATAGAGGAGGAAAAGTGGGAAAAAACAACAAAAAAGGAGAGTAAGGGTACAGAAGAGAGGGTAAAGGAACTAGAACAGCTCCACGATCTGCTGGGAGATCTAGTAAGACCGGAAAAGCGGGATCGCTTGCGTCAGGTGGAACGACAAGTAAATAAAAGGGTAAATTACCCAATGAGTATCTGCGCTCTATAGCTACCCAAATTGCAGTGGGAGCGAGCAAGTTAGATGTAGAAAATAACATTGTCACCGCCCAACCCCTTCCAGATCTGGAGTTAATCGCCGCAGAAATAGGTAGGCTAGAAGTTTTATTCAATCAAAGGTCCGGGGTAATTATCACCGCAGACTACACCCACTCCAGCCATCGCGTTACGGTGTCCGGGACGCTCCGAGACGTTGCTGATAGATCCATAATCGCCGCCGCATTTGAGGCCATTCCAGAGGTAAAGTCAGTGTGGATAACCTTCAAATCCCAGCCATTTCCCATGGATAGTCGCATTTACTTCCCAAGTGGGGTCGCCAGTTTAAATCCAGAGGATATGAAGACCCAAATAAGTCCGATTCAAGAATTCTTGACCGAGTATCCAGAAATAAGGTTAAAGATTGTTAAAGATTATCGGACATACGGATCCCAGTGGTGGTGAGGAGGAAAACCAGCAATTAGCTCAGGCTAGGGGGTCAACTGTGAAACAATATTTAGTAGCTCAGGGTATTGCTGGGGAACGATTGGTTGTGGTAGGAATAAGAGAATCTCCCCCAAATGCGAAGGAGAATCAACCTCTCTGGTTGAGTAGATGTGTCAGATTTGAACGTATTTTACCTGGGATAAAGAAGAAATGAAACTGGATACCCGTACCCTTCAAGCCCTGTTCAACCGACTCTTCAGCCCCCGCAAGATTGAATATCTACTCTTAGATGGGGATTTGACTATTTTAGAGACATCTCCTCTGGCAAAAAAGTTTGCTGATACTCCTGGTTCGGTGCTTCCTGGAATGGACGTTCGTCGTGGCTTTCCCGAGCTGATCGGAGTGGAAGATACCCTCATGGAAGTTATGGCAGGAAGGGAAAACAATTTTAACTTCAAAGGTATTGCTCGTGGTGACAATTCCAGCTCCCCTCTCTATATAGATTTATATATTGCCAGTTGTGAAGGTCAGTTGATCATCTTAGTGGAAGATGTTACGGAGATGATGGTTTTGCACCAATCTCTGGTGCAGCAAACTAACGAAACCGAGATGTTCCTCACCTCATTGACTAATGCTAGAGATTATAATAATAAGATTCTTATTTCTATGGGGGATCCTTTGTTAGTCACTACAACAGGGGGGGGAAATCAAAACCGCCAACCCAGCAGCCCAAGATTTATTTGGTTACTCAGAAGAAGAATTGCTCCATCACCCCATTTCCCTAATTATTGCCCAGGAGCAGTTTGATTTCCAAGCCATGGAACAGCGTATTGTGGGTGCGGGGAATTTTTTGGACCATGTAGAGTTAATCTGTCAAACAAAAACTGGGGCAAAAATTACGGTATAATTTTGCTGTTCTGCTATTCAAACGGAAGTTAAGGGATTGCTGGATTTTATCTATATCGGTAGGGATATTACGGCAAGAAAAAGAGCAGCAGCAGAAATGAGTAAAGCTCTGGCTCAAGAAAAGGAATTGAATGAACTAAAATCTCGCTTTATCGACCTTGCTTTCCATGAATTTCGCAATCCCTTGGCCAGTATTTTCCTGACTATTGATTTATTAAAACTAAACGCCGAACCCTCGCAACAAGAATATTTTAATTTTATTAAGCAAGCTGCCAAACAGATGCAATTTTTATTAGAAGATATTCTCGTGCTGGGGAAAGCTGAAGGAGGAAAATTTGTTTTTAAACCAGTCCCCTTAAACCTGGAGCATTTCTGTGGAAAGTTGGTGGCACAAATGCAACTGACTGCGAGGGAAAGTAAGCTTCGTGTTCACTGTGGCGGGGACTGTGCTCTATGGACGAGAAACTTTTGCAGCTGCTCCTGACTAATTTAATTGCCAATGGTCTCAAATATTCTCCCCGTAATTGTGATGGTGAATCACAATCAGGAAGTACTGTAGATTTAACATTGGACTGTAACCAGGAGGAGGGGAAGGCAAAATTTACAGTGAAGGATCGGGGGATTGGTATTTCTCCAAAAGACCAAAAACTCTTGTTTCAGTCATTTCATCGGGGGGGGAAAATGTAGGTGATATTCCCGGTACGGGATTGGGACTATCCATTGTTAAACAAGCTGTAGACTTGCATGGAGGCACAATTCAGGTAGAAAGTGAAGTAGGCACAGGTACCACCTTTACAGTGGTGCTACCCTTAGACTGTTCCCCTCGCTGTACTGATGACCCCTCATAGGATTAAGATGATGAAGATAACAAATATATATCTAAATCAGAGGAACGGAAGTATGGCGGAGATTAGCCAAGAAGATATGCGTGCTAGACTGGGCAACATCGACCAAATTCGCGCTCTGCTCTTTGGACATAAAACTGAAGAATACGACGAGCTGTTTGAGAAGCACAGTGAACGTCTGGATAAACTGGAATCGGAATTATCCCAGTTTAAAGCAGAAATGGGGGATCGCCTAGAGAAACTCCAAGCATCTCTCTCCACAGAAATTCGCACCGCTGTGGATTTTCTATCCAAACAGCTCAAGTATCTCAGTTTAACCACTCACGAGGAGACGAGCAAACTGGACGAGGAAATCCAGACTGCCGAGAAAAGGAACACTCTAGCTTTCGACGAATTGAATAAGACGTTAAATGTTCAAACCAATTCCCTCCATAATGAACTAGAGGCAAGCAAAGATAAACTAGAAGAAGAAATAAGTTATTGAGAAAGCAAATTTTTGCCCAACTAGAAACAAGCTTGGGGAACCTGGAAGAAAAAAAAGTCGGACGTGCTGATTTGGCCGAAGTATTGTTCCAGCTTTGCTTGAAGGTGAAAGGAACTGAATTCGTACCGGATCTGAAAGAAGTAGCAGAGAATCGAATTATAGCAGACTTTGTATTACCTGATAAAGAGGAAGCTCAAGCTAATTAATCCACGGAGCCACAGGGCGGGAAGACCCCGCCCCTACAGTTTCAATCCTAATCCTCATAGAAAATATGGCTATAATAGATAGGAAAATATGCCTCGTCGGCGACTTTGCTGTAGGGAAAACTAGTTTAATCCGTCGCTTTGTGGAAAATAAGTTTAGTGACGAGTATTTGACAACTGTAGGAGTGAAAATATCCCGCAAAATGGTACAATTAGCTCCTGAAATAGATGTAAGATTATTGATTTGGGATCTAGAAAGACAGACAAAATTCAATAGGATCGTTCCCTCCTACCTCAAAGGAGCAAAAGGGGCAATTATGGTGGGAGATTTGACCCGCCCAGAAACCATTGATCATCTAGAAAGTCATATTAAGTTATTTTTAGGTATTAATCAAAAAGGGGGGATACTCTTAGCATTAAACAAGTCGGACTTAGTTTCGGATATTAAGCGGGAAAAGGTAATGGAAATGACTCAATTTCCAGACTATCCTCAAGTTCTCAGGACTTACGTCACTTCCGCGAAAACAGGTGCATATGTGGATGAAATGTTGGTTAAATTAGCCAACACTGTAATGAAGACAGATAAACGACAACAAACAAGGAATAACCAATAATAATGAATAGATTGCGTTTAGCTTTAGCAGTAATCGTAGCCAAAACTATCGCTACTGTAGTAAGAACCTTGGGGTTAGGAGCTGCTAGTGTCTTACCAGGAGCAATTGCCCGCCGCTTCCACCCTCAGTTACTATCCTTATTATGTTCCCAAGTGAGTCGGGGTGTGATTCTAATTGTAGGTACCAATGGCAAAACAACTACCTCCCTACTACTACGGAAAATGCTGGAAACCCAGGGCTATAAAATACTTCACAATGCTAGTGGTGCTAATTTAATCAATGGCTTAATTACAGTGTTTTTGGATCATAGTAATTTAATTGGCAAGCTTACAGCAGATTATGCTATTTTGGAAGTAGATGAAAATATCTTGCCCTTAGTTTTGCAGCAATGTCAACCCAAATATATTTTATGCTTAAATCTCTTTCGGGATCAATTAGATCGCTATGGGGAAGTGGATAGTATCAGTCAGAGGTGGCAAAAAGCCATCGCTCCCCTCCCCCCAGAGACAACCATTATACTCAATGGAGACGATCCAAGCCTCTCCTATTTAGGACAACAATTATCCCAGCAGGTGTTATACTTCGGTTTGCAGGAGACGGAACTGTATTTAGAGGAAATGAGTCACGCGGTAGACTCCATTTATTGTCCTCGTTGCGGTCATTTGCTAAACTATGAAGGGGTTTATCTCTCCCACTTAGGTGATTTTCACTGTCCTAGTTGCAGTTTTACCAAAAGTCCTCTAGCCGTTGAGAGTGGGGAATGGCCGCAAATTTTGATTGGTGTTTATAATAAATATAATACCATGGCAGCGGGGTTATTGGCTCAAACTATGGGTATTGCCCTAGATGATATTAAGGAGACGATTAAAAATTTCCGGGCTGCTTTTGGAAGGGCAGAGGAATTAGAAGTTGAAGGAAAACAGGTGCGGATTTTGCTTGCGAAAAATCCTGTGGGAATGAATGAAACAATTAGAGCTGTGAATGAGATTAAAGCAGGGGGAAAAGCTTCCACAACCTTGATGGTTTTGAATGACAGAATTCCCGACGGAACCGACGTATCCTGGATTTGGGATGTGGATACGGAGAAGTTGGTAAGCTTAGGAGGAAAGATAATTGTCAGCGGCGATCGCGTCTATGATATGGCACTGCGCTTAGAATATAGTACCATGGGGAATGATGATTTACAGTTGATTGTTAAAGAAGATTTAAATGAGGCGATCGCCACTGCTTTAGAAGAGACTCCCCCAGAGGAAACCCTCCACATTATTCCTACTTATTCAGCTATGCTGGAAGTGCGACAAGTATTGACAGGTCGTAAGATATTGTAGTGTCGTGGCAGACCTAAAATGGTGCTATAGTAGGTTGGGTTAGCGATAGCGTAACCCAACATAAATATCCTTAGGTGTTGGGTTTCGTCCCTCAACCCAACCTACAATTTAAGAGGTGTCACGACTACGTCCAAATTTATATGTATTGAGGTCAATTGTATGTCTTACTTACAAAAAGTATTCGTCAGAAACTACCGTTCCCTGGAGCATGTGGAAGTACATGCACAAAATACAAATGTATTATTTGGCCCCAATGGCTCAGGTAAAACCACCTTTCTGGATGCAATTTGGTTTATCAGAGACTGCGCGATTCGTGGTGTAGATGTTGCCGCATCAGATCGAAGTCATGGGATTGGTGTTCTGTGGGATCAAGCGAAACCCGGCGCCCACATTTCCATTGAGCTAGAAACTGCACAGGCAATTTATAGCCTTAGTTTTGGCTTCTCGTCGGGACGGATTGAGTCCCACGTGGGGGAAAAGCTAACAGCAAAAAACAGTAATCAGATTTTGATTAATCGTATTATTGGCAGCGATAAAGCAAGTTTTTTTCATTCAAAAATAGACCAATTAGTCACAGTGGGTCTCCGTGAACCGCAAAAGCTTGCCCTAAGTCGCTATCTTGATTTGGAAAATAATGCTTTTGAAGCGGCGGAGGTTGATCGTCTCTTACGTTATACTCGAAAATACAATGCACGTTCTGCTGATATTTATCGCCTAAGAACCTACGGATCTGGCTCAGATTCACATCAGCGTTTATATGACCGGTGTGAAAATTTATGGTCAGTGCTTCAAAATCTAAATAATAAGCGAGAACTAGGTGATAACAGCTATGATACTATCATGCAATTTATGCAGAAGAGCTTCCCAACATTTGATAAAATCTATCTTGAATCACAAGGTGCCAACAATGTCTATGGCAATTTCATTGAAACAGATCATAAAGAACCGATTAAAGCTTCCGGAGTTTCCGATGGCCACTTACAGCTTCTGATTCATCTAACTGCTTTATTCTCTGAAGGTGATCGGTCAACTTTAATTATTCTGGATGAACCTGAAATATCTCTTCATCCCTATGCCCTAGCCACTCTAGCTGAAGCAGTGAATGAAGCAGTTGCTAATTGGAATAAGCAGGTGTTTATTGCAACCCATTCTCCAGTTTTGATTAGCCAATTTAATGTAGAAAATATTATTGCTACTGAAACTGGTTCTCACGGCCAAACTATAATGAAGCCGGTCAGTGAGATGAAAGAAATACAGGATTTATTGGCTGAATATGCAGCAGGTTCGCTTTATATGGCTGAACTTATTGCACCTCAAAGTAGATTGGAGGCAGTTTGAGCAATGTATCACTTTAAGTTCATTTTGTTTGTAACAGGAAAGGGTGAGCAACAACATTTGTCAAAAATGTTCAAATCCCTATCAAAATCTAAAATTTGCAGCACCATTGTGCATCCCTAAGAACCTGTATTAAATGGATTGTTGATCAGATCAAGACTTATCCTGATCAGACATATTTTTATAAACTCAACTTTGCGAAACGCTTCCACCTCACAACAGGCAAACTTTATGATGTGACAGCCAATCAGTGAACCCATAGTATTTAGTATGTTATAACCTAGCAGCTTCAATCAATTTACTGGCGTTTTCTCCTTGAATTTGCCAGCTTAAACATCTCACACTACCTCCCATATAGTATGAACCGTTTTATCTGTAGTAGATCTAATTACCAATTACCGCAGATATTACAATTTTTGTTGTCTCTTGGCTAGATCTAAGAAAAGTGAGGATCTCGTTCTGAGGAAAATTTGACGATCGCAAACAGAAGCAAGAGCCGTGAAAACCGCTTCAATCGCTTTGGGATGAATGTCATTTTCTGGTTCTTGGATGAGATAAATTCCTCCTCTGGGCATATCCATATAAGCTAGCAAGGTTAATGCTAGCATGGGCAAGATGCCATGGTCAAGTTGCCAGGATGGAACCGTCCCAGATTCTGAGTGATATTTAATCGCCAAATATAAATGTTTGTCCTCTGGTCTTTCTTCCACTAAGATTGTTTCTAGATCGGGTAAAACTGTTTGTATGCGTTCTACCCACTCTTGGAAAGCTTGAGTATTTTTCTGTAAATCTTGCACCACCAGGGGTAAGTTGGAACCATCAACTTTGAAGGTACGCGCCAATCTAGGACTGCAAGGCTGTTGCATGGCAATGCTGTTTAGAGCTAAGATTTGAATACCTTCCCGCAGCAAATCTCTCACCCAGAGAGCAATAGGAAATCGTTCTTCATCTTGGGGCAGGCCACCTAAAGTTGATGTGCGAGGACCGACGCGAAACGGCATGCTCCAGTTAAGGGATTCATCGCGGTAATAGTCATTACCAGATTTGACAATTTTACCCAAAACTTTACGCCACTGTCTCTTGCTGGGAGGTTTCTTCTTCCCTTTTCCCGTAACTGTTAAAATAGTTTTGGGTACTTTGATTTGCTCTACTCGG
>JACONB010000142.1 GCA_014323965.1 Prochloron sp. SP5CPC1
TTGGAAGGTGCAACTCTTAAAGGTGCTAATCTGAAAGACGCGAATTTAATTAATGCTAATCTTCAGGACGCAGACCTCACCGGAGCTAATCTCCAGGACGCAGACTTGCGCGGTGCCAATCTCAAAGGTGCTAAGTTACCCAAAGGAGCCAACCTCAAGGGCGCTAAGTTGCCAAAAAGAAGATTGTCCGTAACTTATGAATTTTGAATAATTTACTTATGGAATAATTTATTTCCAAGGAAACCAGTAGGGGCGCAGGTTGTGCCCCTACACCCCAGACCCAAAAGAGCGCTATAGATGATAATTTCCTTCATCTTCGGGGCTCTTGACCCGAGGTAGTCCCATACTGTAGTTGAGAACGCGACCGCCCAGGTTATAACTTATTGAGCCACTTTCTAGGAGCGAGCGGATAAAATGCTCTAGATCCGAACCGATTCGACGGAGATTGTATTCTGTCAAATTTAGACCGCTACTTGCTTCTACTAAATCATTAAATTTGCGGTGCATGAGGGCGATCGCATCTTCATTCCAATTCAATTCATTATCCGGATCTAAATCCAAGGTTAAAACCCGATCATTCTCCACCAGTTCGTTCTGCTTGATTTCAGCGGTATAAATACGTATATGACGAGTGGTACACTTTAACAGCATGGAAGTTTTCTCTTGTTAAGTCCAATTAAATCTTGGCAATCATTCCTGTAGCGCGAGCATAGGGGAAAATACCCCCAGCGTCAATTACCGGTTCCACCTCTCCTAAGGATTTGAGATTATATACTTGACCCAGAGTGTGGTTAATCAGCTGATTCTTCTCGAATTCAATGGAGCAGTCTTGACCTGTGGTAAACAAATTGCAGAGTCTTCCCTCCGACTCCCAAGGATAAAGCTCTCCCGTAGCGGAGCAGTTGCGGAAAAAAATGCGAGCATAGGACTGAGCTACCACAGCTTTTACTCCAGAGGCCCCCAAAGCAATAGGAGCGTGTTCCCGGGAGGAACCACAACCAAAATTTTCTCCAGCTATAATAATGGGATATTTGGTTTTCATTGCACCAGTCTGGACAAATTTGCCGTAGCGCTCGGGCAATCCTACCATAGCATAAGTGCCTAACTGTTCGTATTCATCCTGTTTTGATGGTACTAAAGTTAGATATTCTGCTGGAATGATTTGATCCGTATCGATATTGTCATCCACCACAAAAATTGCTCCACGAATTATTTTACCCATTTTTTGAATTAGATCTTGTTTTTATGGGCGCAAGCCTTGCGCCCCTACACAAACGTAAATATACTGCCTTTACCCTGCTTTAATGCATTTTTCCAATAGAGGTTGGACTAAATCTACATCCTTCCAACCTAGAATTTGGGTCACTTTCTTTTCCAAATTCTTATAAGTCCTGAAAAATTCAGCAATTTCGTCTAACCGATGTTGGGCAATGTTTTTCAGCGACTTAACTTGACTATAGCGAGGATCTTGGTCGGGAACGCAGAGAATTTTTTCGTCCCGATCGCCTCCATCAATCATTTCCAGCATTCCTATAGGTCGCGCTGCAATAACGCAGCCTGGAAAAGTGGGCTGCTCAATTATCACCATCCCATCGAGAGGATCCCCATCATCAGCGAGGGTATTGGGTACAAAACCGTAATCATAGGGATACTGAACAGAGGAGTAAAGCACCCGATCCAGAGCAAAAGCATTCAAATCTTTATCAAACTCGTATTTATTTTTACTGCCTGCCGGTATTTCAATCAAAACGTTAATCACACCAGGTTTCGGTTGAGCAGGAATACGGGACAGATCCACGAAGTATCTCCAATAATATAATAAACTAACTTATTGACAGCTACTCCCAGGGAGTAGCCCTCCTGATACACTCTAACTGCTGATGGGATAACTTTCAAGGAACAATCTTCACGAGTCACCTCAATTTCCTCTTATCGGGACCGAATAAGTCGTTGGGACAGGGTCAACTATCACCTCTGAGGAGTAGTAAGCGATGATCCATAACGGTAAAGCGAAGGTCAATACAGCAATTACAGTTCCTACTATCCCAGCCCACCTATGTGAGGGAGGCTCCGAATCCTTGCTTGACAGGTCACTCAATTCCATTTTACAGTTGTGCGTATCTACTAAAGGTGATTATATTAAACTTCTTTATTAAAATTATAACCATTTCCGAGGAGAGTTCGACTAATCTTATTTGTGTAATATAAAATATACAAAAATACGACAAAAAAAACAGTTAATAGGTAGCTTCATCGACGGTGCCCATTAAGCTTGAATCGGCTCTTGGATCCAGCGAATGTAAAGATTTTTTAAGGTAGAGCGAAGAACCCGAGGAAGACCAAAATCAATGTGTACTAAAGTATCTGGCAATTTCCAGTCCTCTACTTTTAGTTCTCTTGGGTGTTGGTGGGGAAAGTGCATTTGGCACAGTTCCGGACAGAGTCCATTTTTGCACCCGGCAACAACTGTAGGGACGGTGGTGGGGTCAACTTGAAGTATTTCCAGGATGGCTCTGTCTAAGGCAAAAACATCTGCTGATGCTCCCAAAATACCTAAAGCACGAGGTTCCCCGCCACTAGGACCATTACCTTCGTGAGCCATAATGCCATCTATAATGGTTAAATCTGGGTCAATGGCTTGGGCAGTTTCCACCAGCATTTTACCGAAACGAACGGCATCTCGTCCCGCTTCCAGGTGCCACCAAGCTTTCATCTTTCCAGGTACGCAGCCAAAAAGATTTTTCACTCCTAGAGTCATCATCAGCTGGACGTGGGATTTGATTTTGGGTAGATTAATAACCACATCGGCATTCATTGCTTCTTTGGAGAGACGTAAATGGTTAAAATTATCGCCAATGGTTTCGTATCGCTGACCATGAAATTCTACTATAGGTAAAGGTACCTCTTCCATTAGAGGGAGATAACCACTGCGTTTAGCTACACCTTTAGCGCTACCAAAAGCAGGGCTGTCTCCGCAAAAGGGTTTACCTCCTGCTTCTAGTACCAATTTAGCGACGCAGCGGACTATTTCCGGGCGAGTGACACATTCTTTCCCGGGACGACTACCAGTGAGGAGGTTGGGTTTGAGGAGAACCCGATCTCCCGGTTTAACAAAAGCTTCTATCCCACCAAGAGGCTTCAGTAGAGTGGTGATAGAGTGAGTGAGGTTGTTTACCTCATAGTCATCGGCACGAATTAAACTAATACTAGACATGAACCTAACCCCTAATTTCCCGAATTACTTCTAATTAAATAGCGAACCTCTTCCAAGAGAACATTAAACCTCTCATCGCTTTCTGCTTGTCTCTGCTTCATTAACTCTGTCTCACGCTCAAACTGTTCCATTTTTCGTTCATGTTGACCTGCTACTTTGAGTAATGCTTCAGCAATTATTTTTAAACCATCCACACTATCTCTTATCTCAGTGATACTCTCTCGCATCTCAGTGATACTCTCTCGCATCTCAGTCATGCCCTCTCGCATCTCACCTACACTGGAAGCTAAGTCATCCAGCATGTCATCCGTCCACCGTTTTACTGCCATTGTATTTCCTCAATCTTTACATTATTGGTAAAATAATTATAGCAACTTTCTCTTCTCCCTCACTACCTACTCGCGCAGAGGCGCGGAGGCACGGAGGTTGGGGCTCCCTGAAGCGCAACCGCTGGATCCTGTATATCTCTGCGCCAACGTCTTTGCCTTTTGGGCGCTGCGCGCCCAAAAGGACCAGAAAGTAAAGACATTGCCTCTGTGAGCTTCCTTTTTTTAAATTTCTACTCTCAATTCTATGAAAATGCGCCCAGAAATTCGAGCCTTACAGTCTAAGTTAGTAGAATGGCGACGACATCTCCATCAAACACCAGAACTAGGTTTTGAAGAATTTTTAACCGCCGAATTTATCGCCAATAAATTAAAACAATGGAACATCCAACATGAAACTGGAATTGCCCAAACTGGCATTGTGGCCATTATAAAGGGAAGTAGCCCCGGTCCAGTCTTGGCAATTCGAGCCGATATGGACGCCCTCCCCATTACTGAAACCTCCCAGGTGCCTTATCGTTCCCAACACAATGGTAAAATGCATGCTTGTGGGCATGACGGTCATACAGTGATCGCCCTGGGGACAGCCTACTACCTTGCCAACCATCGTCAAGATTTTAGGGGGACGGTGAAAATTATCTTCCAACCTGCTGAGGAAGGTCCAGGAGGAGCCAAACCGATGATTGAAGCGGGAGTACTCAACAATCCTGATGTGGAGGCAATGATAGGCTTACACCTGTGGAATTATCTTCCTTTGGGTACAATAGGAGTGCGCAGTGGTCCTTTAATGGCAGCAGTAGAAACCTTTGGTTGTGAAATTTTAGGAAAGGGTGGTCATGGGGCAATTCCCCAGACTACCATTGATTCGGTGGTGGTGAGTGCTCAAATCGTCAATGCCTTACAAACCATTGTGGCCCGCAATATCAATCCTATAGATTCCGCCGTAGTTACCATCGGTGAACTCCATGCAGGTCAAAAATACAATGTTATTGCCGATACAGCAGTCTTAAGCGGCACAGTACGCTATTTTAATCCTACTTTCTCAGGATTTTTTAACCAGCGCATTGAAACAATTATTGCTGGAGTTTGTCAGAGTCACGGAGCGAAGTACAAGTTAGATTACAAGCAAATGTATCCCCCCACTATTAACGATGGTTCTATGGCCGAACTAGTGCGTTCTGTGGCCTCCGAAGTGGTAGAAACACCTTTAGGAGTGGTTCCAGAGTGCCAGACTATGGCTAGCGAGGATATATCTTTCTTCCTGAATAAAGTGCCCGGTTGTTACTTTTTCTTAGGCTCTGCCAACTCAGAAAAAGGATTAAGTTATCCTCATCATCATCCTCGCTTTGATTTTGACGAAACTGCTTTATCATTAGGGGTAGAAATGTTTGTGAGCTGTGTTGAGAAATTTTGTTCTGTAAACTACATCCAACCCTATAAAGGCACCAAATAGGATAATATTGGTATTTAATTACTAAATAAATTAGTTATGATGGAACCCATGAAAATAAACCTCCCAGAGAGAGAGAACCTACCCACCATGTACGACTTACCTAGCGAGGAGGAATCTGGTTTGCCCGATGAATATCACCTGTTACAATCGGAATTGTGCAGAGCTACATTTTTCCATCCTATGTCCCCCGATAAAGTTTTTGTAGCCACCGATTTAAATCTGTATTATGATAGTAATAATACCCAGTGGTACAAACGCCCAGATTGGTTTGCTGTAGTGGGGGTAGATAGACTCTATCAAAAACGCTCACTGCGGATGAGCTATGTTATCTGGCAAGAAAAAGTAGCCCCATGTATTGTCATAGAATTTTTGTCTCCCAGTACCAGAAATGAAGATTTAGGAAGGAGTAAATCCAAAGGTATACAACCAACAAAATGGGAAGTGTACGAGGAAATTTTACGCATTCCCTATTATATAGTCTTTGACGGGGTAACAAATGAAATA
>JACONB010000143.1 GCA_014323965.1 Prochloron sp. SP5CPC1
CCGGCAACGACACCCTCTATGGTGGTGACGGAAACGACACCCTCTGGGGTAGTTCCAAAAACTACATCTTCTATAGTGGTCCCGGCAATGACACCCTCTATGGTGGTTCCGGTGCAGATCGGTTTATTATAGATTCTGACTTAAATCACTTCGCTTTAATTGCAGACTTCAACCGTAGCGAAGGCGATCGCCTCGTCTTGGAATCTAGTTTTCAGGATGAGTACGATTTAGAGTCCTTTACTAAGGGCACCGGAACCTATATATCCCTAAATGACAATCGGATAGCTGGTTTGCAAAACATTGGTTTGGGGGAAGCCCAAGACATTCTTGCTCATCATACCAATTTCATTTAATACCTAGTAGAGGCACCGCCTTGCCGTGCCTCTACTTCCCTTTAGTTGATTTTGACTTTCACGGCTTTGTTTTCGATTGTTTCAGTTTTGGGCAAAGTCAAGTTCAAGATGCCATTTTTGTATTCCGCTGTCACTTGATCATTTTGAATTTCAGTAGGTAAAGGAATGACACGCTGAAACTGGCCATAGCGAAATTCGCTGCGAGTTACACCACCTTCGGAGGTCTTACTTTCTTCCTTCCGCTCTCCACTGACGCTGACAAAATCCTTGGTAACTTGAATGTCCAAGTCTTTCGCTTCCATACCGGGAATTTCCAGTCTGAGGTTGAGAGCATTTGCGGTTTCTGAGATTTCCGCAGCAGGGGCAAAGGATTGGGATATATCTCCCAGAGCATCGTCAAAGAGACGGTTAATGCGGCGGTTCAATGTCTCCATTTCCCGGAAAGGTTGTAAATGAATCAGATTCATGTTTTTCTCTTCTTGAGTTATTTACTTGATTCCATCATATCTATTGATTCAAATTATTGAATTCGGTTTGTGCGTATTTTCAGGTGGTAATAACCACCTATTTTTTCAAAAAAAGGGAAACCGAACTTAAAAGTTGGGTTAGCCTCCAATTAGTTGTATTCTACTAAGGTCCAGTATTTTTCATCTCCAGGAAACTGAGCCACCACGTGAACTTTCCCAGAACCAACCAAGACGTTTCCCGTAAATAGATTCCCAGAAGCGGTTAGGGGTGTCCAACCATTGGAAGATTGGTCGATTACCTGCACTTCCAGAGCATGGGGAACTTTGAGTTGAAAACGAACAGATTGATTTTTGGGTAAATACTTGATTAAGGGAACTTGGAGTTGGACATTCTTTTCGTTAAAGGTATTGTAGGTGAGGGGAAATTCTTTTCCTCCACCCTTGGCAATCACTTTATAAGTAACAGCTTCGGGATAAGAACCCTGTTGCTGTCTTGGTTTGGCAAAAATCTCCAGTTCGTAACTCCCCGGTGCCGGAAAAGTAGCACGGACAATAATTTTCCCATCCTGCTGCTGAACGAAAGTAGAGGATTTATCTAAGGGCTGAGAACCTTGTTTCAGTCTGGAGGTAGCAATAGTATCCTGGGGCGCTCCTAAGACTACTTCTACAGTATCATTCACTTGGATGGTATGGGTATTGTGGCTGATGAATCTCAGTCTCTGTCGAAAAAAGGCAGGGGATACTTCAGGAGTATTATCAAATTGTTGTTTACTATAGGGTTGGGACAGCAACTGCCATTTCTCCTGCTCAGGAAAGTGATCATAGATAAATTGGTCCGGAGCAGTGGCAAAATAGAAGGGCTTAAAATTGCGCTGAAATTGATTGTTATTGACAGTACCTGCACCCCAAGTAGCATCCACGAGATACCATTGCTGATCAATTTTCACCCCATTCCAAGCATGATTGATTTCTGTGGCTTTCCCAATTATATAGCTAGCTCCTTTAGCATAGCCCGAGATAATGACAGCATCTAAACCCATAGCATTAGCAAGAGCTTTATAGAGGTTAGCATAACCGGAACAGACCCCTTTCCGACTTCTGAGAACTCCTTCCGGAGTCACATCCCCATATTGACCACTTAAATAAGCAGGAACGTCATAATCGATATGATAGGAAATCCAACTATAGATAATCCGTGCCTTTTCTGCTTCTGTACTAGCATATTGGGATAAAAGAGAAGCTAATTCAGTCACAGATACTCCGTTATAATTAAGCGAAGCTCCTCGCTTATCAGTGAGGGCAAAGTCCAGGTGGTCGAAAGTCTGAGTGGAACCTGCTTGAATCTTCATTGCGTCATTACTGGGGGGTTCGGATCTGTCAATTACTTGTCTTGTACTATCTTGGGCTGAATTATTCCGGGTAGGATTGATTAATTGGGAATGGTTTTGGCAACCAGATAAACCCGAGAAGAGTATTAGTCCCAAGATGAGTAAAGAAGCAAAATTACTGCCACCTTTGTTGTTAATCTCCATAATCTTGATCATGCTGGCGGAAATAATCCCCACTTTTACCCAAAATATCGGGGGAAAGTGGGGCATATCTTGTCATGAATTAATTAATAGTGCTATTTTGCACCAATTCTACCGATAAATTCATAGCTGCTGCTATTTGCTCCACAGTTAAACCTAACTGCTGGAAACGATTAATTGCATTAACTCGCTCTTGTTCCTGTTGAGCAAGTTCTCGTTCCAGGCGCTGGGCACGTTCCCGTTCCTGTTGAGCAAGTTTTTCTTGGCGCTGGGCACGTTCCCGTTCCTGTTGAGCAAGTTTTTCTTGCCCCTCGGCACGTTCTCGTTCCCGTTGAGCAAGTTTTTCTTGCCGTTGGGTACGTACTTTTTGTAATTCAGCTTGTTCGTGCCCAGTTAATAAGAGATTCCCATCTTTATCCCACCAACGTAACCAGAGTTGGGTTTGATTTTGATAAGCTCCGCGCCATAATCCCAATTCTACAGGCAATTGGTCAATGGGGTAATGACCTCTTTCATTAGGCTCCAGCTGACGATAAAGTCCGCTGACGAGATGATATACTTCCAGCTTGCCGCTTTGAATCTCATATATCCCATAATAAGGGATACGCATAATCTGTTCATAGACCCAAAATTTGCCTGGTCTGGTGCCCTGTTTTTTTGCTTCTGCCAAAGAAGTAGTATCTCGCTCTTCCTTCCCGGAACCACTGGCGAACTCTAAAACAATCAAAGGGGTGATAAATTCCCGCCAGAGGACGTAAGAACGACGCATCTGACCATCTAATAAAGGGGGTACACCAGGTACATAAAACCAATCTGGAGCCTCTGCACCTTGTTCTGGGGGGTCTGTTTCCCGCCAATAAATCCCACTGTCTTGCCCAATAGCATAATCTCCATCGGGATGAATTTTTTTTAAAATGGCACCGATAGAATCCGTAAGAATGATACTTTGGGGATGTTCTTGAAAATTCTTCACAAAAGTACCGTCCGATTCAGGTAATTGAGTATGATCCGGAAAGGGAGGAGGTAAACTGATCCCTTCTTTTTCTTTAATCTGCATAATCACTCCTTTGCGCCTTTGCCCTCGCCATCGCGGATGCCGAGGGCGAGATAATTAATTCCGCTGCCACAATTTTTGAATCTCCCTAATTTCCTGTTCTTTAGGGGCTGGTTTAATGGTAACACTAGGATTAAGGGTAGCACCAGGGATATTCTGATTCCAAGGACTATTATAGACTGATTTTAAATCTATATTCTCTTGAATTGGTCGAAAACCGTATTGAATAAATATCTCTTGTTGCTCTTTTTCCCGGAGAAAATTCACAAATTTGCTCCCTGCTTTCGCCTCTGGTTTACTCACATTTCGTTGGACAATAGCCGCAGTGGCGATAGTTTCTACTGTGGGGTCTAAATAATAAATTTGATAGGGTTTTCCTTGATTTGCACTTGCTTGTTGCCAACGATAAAGGGCGATACTTTCATATACTGTAGCCACGTCTGCATCGTTGGGACCGCGAGCAATAAATTCTTGGAGTAAAATATCTGTGGAACGGGGAGGTTGATAAACCCCACTCTTGACTGTTTTGAATAAGGATACTACCTTGGGGTTAGATAGATTATTCCCTTTAGAGGCTGTCCACAAACTTAGGGTAAGCTGACCGCTGTTGGAACGATTGGGATCGGTCATCATAAAATCAAAACTACCCCATTTACTAGGACCACCAATTTTATCCCAGTTTCCTGCTTCCATTGCCAATTCTAACCTTTCCCAATCAAAGTTACCCTGGGGAAAGAGAACGTTACCCCTTTTGACCCAGGCAATACCCACCAGGAAGGTTTTCGCAATGGGTTTAGGAGGTTCAGAGAAGGGTTCGGTTTGGTTTTGCCCTTGCCAACGTTGTCTCAATTCGGCGATTATTTCCCCAGAAGCGGGAATTATAACCGTGGGAGTGAAGTCGTTTTTGTCGTCAATGTAGTTATTGACTAAATCTTGGGAACCCTGAATCTTGATTTGAACATCTATATTAGGGTTTTGTTCTTCAAACAGGGTTTCTATTTTGGCTAACGGTTCTTCTAATTCGCTTCCACTTACTACCACTATGGTTTGGTTTACACCAGGAAAAGGAACGTAAGCTAAACCTAGAGATAAGAGGGCGATACCACTGGAAATAATGGCTCGATTTTGCTTGTTCATCTAATTTACCACATAGGGACTGGGTAGGGTAGGCAATTGCCCACCCTACAGGAGCAATTTTGCATTTTTTTGATAGTTATTGAGTTGGGTACTTAAACTGCGCAATTCGCCAATTATTGCCGAGTTAGTTAGGTCAGCAGTGCGCAATTTATTCTCCAATTGTTGCAATGTTCCAGCAGAGTCTTGGATAATTGCCTTTAAGTTAATAATTTGTGATCTCCGGGTATCTTGTCCCCCTTTAGCTAACCTTATATTTCGCTGTAAACTCTGAAATAATTGGACTAATTGTTGGTGAGTTGCACCGGAACTGAACTGGAGTTTGCGGTTGACTTCCTGAAGTTGTTGTTCCAGGTCTTGCACAGATAATAAAGAGTCCCTTGTGGGTAAGCGACGGGCTAATTGGTTTATTTGAGCAGGTAGTTCCATGGCGCGATCGCAGGCTGACTGAACTATTACCAATAATTCTAGCTGAAACTCACCCTCCGTTAACAATTGATTTGCTTCTTTTTTTAGGGTTTCAGCCTTTTCAGCCACAGCTGCTGCTTGGATTTTAATCCTTTCTAATTCCCGTTTTAATTCCTTTTCAGCGTCTTTTTGGAGTTTTGCCACCCCTGTAGTAATAGCTGCTGCTGCCGGGATAATAACTAGATTGGGGAGAGCTAAGAAACGAACCCCCACCACCAGGGTAACACCCCCCACCAAGACAGAGAGGGGGTAATAAATGGGATTAGCTAATTTAATCATCTTAAAATTCCAGTTGTAAGTCTGACATTAAAGTAAAGATGGTTGCTGGGTCTCCTTGACGATAATAACCTCCATTAGAAGCTGCAATTTGTTCCAGTACCTGGGGATTGAACTCTCCCACTTCACCGTAACCGATAGTAAAGAAAGCGATCCGTTCGTCAGAAGCAAAACCACTGGCTTGTA
>JACONB010000144.1 GCA_014323965.1 Prochloron sp. SP5CPC1
GCTTCGGCTTGTTGAGCTAACGCCTCCACTTCCACTAAGAGAGCGCGAGCCGCTTCCAGTTGGGCTTCTAAGTAGCTATAGTCTCGGTCTGGGTTAGCTAAATAAGCAGCCAATAGCTCCTCTTCCTTGAGGATAACCTCCCGTTGGGCATTGAGGAGAGTTTGTTTTTGAGCTAAGTTCGCTTTGTGCGAGGTAAGGACAGTTTCCTTGTGGGTGAGGAGGTCTACCGACTTTTGGAGTTGTGCGATTTGGGATTGGAGAATATCCGTTTCCGTTGCACTTTCCAACTCAGCCTCAATATTGGCAATTTCCCCTTCCAGTTCCTGACGGGTAGCGGTAGTTTGGGCTATTTCCGTAGCCAACTCCACCCTTTCCTGTCTTGCCCACTCCTCTCCACTAGCTATTTGGAGCAGTAACTGCTGTGACTTGGTTTCTAACTCAGCCTTGCGAGTTAAAACGTCCCCTAAACTATCTTGATATGCTTCCTCACTACTTTCCAGTTCCTCCCACTCTAGGGCAACCTTCCCTTTCGCCGCCTCTACTTGCTCTTGAGCTTGAGTAAGTTGTTGGAGGAGAGTGGGAAGGAGTTCCTTGAGGGTATCCAGTTGGAGTTGTTGCTCACCTGTGAGTTGCCGTTCTGCTTCCAAACCTTGGAGTTGGTTGACTAAATCGGAGTAAGCTAAATCTGCTGCGTCTGCTGAGGAACTGGCGGCTAACCATTGGTCTAGAATCTCCTGAGTGGTATCCTTTTCGGCAGTTTCCGTCTCGACGTCGTTCAGTAAGTCTTGAGCATAGTCTCTCAGGTTAGCAGCTTGCTTGGTGTAGGTATCCCAGGTAATCCAATCATGATCCACATGGGTTACCGTTACCACATGACGCTTTCTCCTCCCAGACTTATTTCGTTTCCAAGTCTCCCGATATTCCGTCCAAGTTGGACCTTGTTTTCGACTGAGTTCCCAGTGGGTAGCAGCTTGTTCTTCATACCAATCAGCTTGGGATAAAGCAGCTGCTGCACCAGCTTGTTTTTCGTTAATACTGGCTTTGAGTTGCTCTAACTGTTGTTGATTGTTACTAACCTCTTGGTTAATTTGGGTTTGGAGGGTGTCGAGGGCTGCTGCTTCTGTAAGTTCGGGGAAATATTGATTCCGCAAAGCAGTTACAGCACTTTCGGTTTTGTCGCTCTCTTCGTATGCTCGTAAATAGGATTTTACTTTGTCGGGTTCCGTTTCTGCGGTTAAAGCTAGGTGAGCAAGTTCCACACGGAGGAATTGAAGAGCGTCGATTTTCTCGTCTTTATTATTACTAACCCATTTCCAATGGTTTCCATCACTTTGGAGGTTGAGGACATCATCGCGCCCATCTCCATTGAAGTCACCAATCAATTGCTCCGAGTGATTCTCATCTCCCCAATAACGTCTGGACGCTATTCCAGCAACATAAGGGTTGTAGACTGCATTAGGGGTCTGGGCAGCGTCCGTTTTGTCTAGGATACTAGCTTGTCGCTGTTCCAGATATCCTTGCAGAGAAAGTGCTTCCTCAGAAAGCTCTTGGACTTGCTCTGTAACTTCATCACTCAGTACTGTAATCAGATTATTGCGGAGTTGATACCCATTTCCTGACCAGGAACCGGACTGTAACCCTGCATACTGCTCCTCATATAGGCGCAAATTACTAATATGCTGTAACTGAGCCGAAATAGTCTCACTTTGCTCAATTTGCAACTCCAAAAGCTCAATAGTCTCCTCCGTCTCATCCACACTTTCAGCCAACCTATCCCCATAAGCTTCCAGAGCAACTTCCCGTTGGATCGCCTCCGCTAACTCCAACTTATTCAGCTCATACTCTAGATAATCATCCCCCAAACTTGCATCCACAGAATCCGTAAAGACAGTAAACCGCTCCCCATGTTCTGTAAACCCCTGCCAAATAGACGCCGTTAAATCATGACTTTCTTGTAAATTCTCCACCCAAATCCCCGTTAATCCCTGAATATTCCCAGCCAACTCAGAAACCAACTCCACATACTCAACCAAATTTGACCCTTCCAAAGCCTCAGTTACAGCTTCCTCCGTTGCTCCTTGAGACTGCAATGCCGTCAAACGCTCTTCAATATTCCCCAACTCCTCATAAGCTATCAACTGATAATGCTTTTGCAACCGAGTTAACTGCTCTTCCTTCCTTGCTATTTCCCCTTCCTCAACTTCGACGCGCTTCAGAGTCTCAATCCCCCCCGTAACCTCCCGAATCGACCCCTCCAACACCGTTAAATCCCCAGAGAAGAAGAAAGCATTTTCCGCCACAAACTGCTCCAAAGCATCAGTAGCCACCACCAGAGCCGCTCTTAACTCCTCTAACTCCCCTTCTACCCCCTCAACCCGATTCCTAGCACCCTCCAACTCCTGCTCTTAAACATCAATTTTCCCTTCTAACTCCTCAATATCCGTTTCTTTCTGTTCAATTGTCAGCCCCAGCAACTCCGAATCTTGCTCATACTCAGTAGTATACAGCCCTAGGAACTTCTCCAAAGCTGCTAACTGCCAATAATGTCCCCCCAACTCCTAACCTAAAGCCAACTCTTTTGCTTCCAACTCCCGTAAAACAGCTTGCAACTCCTCAATATTGCCCTTAAGGTTCTCAATCAGCCCTGCTAACACATTAACTCGCTCCTGATGCTGATTTCGCTGGTTAACGTGGCCATAATCTGTAACCCAATATCTAATCGTCCCACCACACCAATGCTCAGTTACCAATCGTTGACTCCGTTGATGATGATAATCAACCAAACCCTGATGATGAGCTTGTTGCTGCTGACTTTCTAGAATCTGCCCTTGGTAATTAGTAATAGATTGGTTCGTCGCCCCTATTTCCTGATGAATATCTACAAACTCAGCCTTAGTGTCCCAAATCTCCTCCTTCAGCTCCTCAATTTCCTCTTCCCGAGCAGCCTTCCCAGCCTTATACCCAGCCTCCAGAGCATCTAACTGCCCTGACAAACCCGCCAACTCAGCCTCAGAACCAGCTTTCTTCTCCTTCAACTCATTATAACGCCCTTCCTTACCCTGTTCCTCACCCCGATCCAAAGCCAACCGAGACCCCACCTGCTGAAGGGAAGCCCCAATCGCCTCTACCTCCTGAGTCAAATCTCCATACTCAGCCCAAGCAGCAGCAGTGAACTCATTCACCACATCTTCCAAATCTTCCAACCCTGCTCAAGCCGCACCATCGGTTAATAATCCTAGGGCAGCCAAAGAAGAAGTTATATCTGCTCTCTGTTGAGTCAGTAGGGCGATCGCCAATTCAGTGGTGGACTTGTTCATAATCCCAATGCAAATTCAGCCAACCTAAAAATCAAACAGAAATAAGCAAATGTCAATACCTTATATGTAAACTTTTGTTACAATCAGCGGTCGGCGAAGCCGCACTCTTAGTGATCGCCCCCTAGAAGAGAAGTCTTACAGGGTGGGGAGTAGAGTAATCATGGAAACCCTGTAGGGGTTTTATAAAATAGCCCGCAATTAATTCGCTGGTGGGCCCCAGCTGTCTACAATCATACCCTATCCGCGTTAATCTGCGTGAATCTGCGGTTCTACAATCACCGTTTAAACATGGGTTTACCCTCCCCAGACCTGACCACATTCCCAACTTTATCCCTGACAGCTTCAGCAAACACATACCCCCCAGTTTCATCTCGCCGTAATTGTAACTTATCCCCTACCCTTTCATAGATAGGAGGACAAAATTGAGGAATACCCCGATATTCCACCACCTCTCCTTTTCCCTCTCGCAACACCGGACAAACCACTAAATCTCCTTGAGTATCAAAGACCCAGTCTTGCAAATCTGGGTCTCGTCATGGTGTAGGATAAATAGGTAACCCCGTAGAACTTTTGAGTATTTCTCCAACTTCATCCCTTACTGGTACTAAGAATACCACATCTCCTTGAGAATTACGAACTAACTCATGGGTTTTAGGGTCTCGGAGAGGAATTTGTCCTGGTTTAATGGCTTCATCAACCTTTACTTCCCTATGGGGAGCATAGAGACTAGGTAAATCAGTCTCACCACTATTATCATAGTGTAAAGTATATTGAATTGCCCCCTTCTTAAACCCATATCTTTCCAACAAGCGATGAATCCCCGTTTGCTCCCCACTAATCAACAAATCGATATCACTCAACTTCAATTCCTTCCCTTTAGCTAAAACAGCGTCCACCAACAATTTAATGGTTGCGGGTTTCCGATGCTCCTCCTGGACATATAGTCCCAAAACAGAACCCACCCGACGAGACTGAAAGGGATTTTCCCCCCGCTCCTCACCCTGTTGGGGAGCTTCATCATAAGCATAGGTAAAGAGAAACCCCACAACCTCCCCCTGACCATATTCTAACACAAACCCATAGGTAAAGGGATGTTCCAGTTGACGAGTAATGTACTGTTCAAAGTCGTATTCTTCTCTCACCTTCATAGAAACATCCGCCACCGCCCTATCTATAGCAAAAGCTTTCCAGAGTGGGGCAATTTTCCGAGCATCTTCAGGGGTTGCTAAACGTTGAGTATAGTTCATTGTTCTTTTGATGGGATTTCGCGCAAAGACGCAAAGGCGCAAAGTAAGATAATCATATAGTACCTCAATAACAATACTTGTCACTCCCATTAGCACGTTCGTGTTTTTCCCCTTTGCGCAATGCTCCCAGCAGAGTCGATACATATATGCAACGCTGGTTTTGGTTATTGTTATTGGTGACAATCGTAATCTGTCCCAAACGACCATTCACGTGACCCAAGTAATTAAATTGTACTCGCCAAGGCCCCGTTCCCGTACAACTTGTACCAGATTGGTATAAAGTCGTCTCGCACTCATTCTTGTCGTTTTTTTGATTGTAGATCTGGATACTCTCAACCCCCAAATCATTCCAGACAATACCCGCTGGAGCACAAGTATCACTTCCCGGTTGATGTACCGACCATTGTATCCTATCATTTTGTTCCCGGAAACAAGCTTCCCACGTCTTTTGAGTACGAATGGCATTATTTTGACTCTGTTTCATAACCCCATAAATTTTACTCTGGGCAGCAAAGAGACGCTGGTCGGAAACAAATCTTAGCCAACTAGGAGTAGCGACAGCAGCCATAATTCCCATTATCATTACAACTACGAGGGTTTCTAGTAATGTGAACCCTTTAATAATACTGTCTCTATCCCTTGGCTTCTTGCAACATAATCCCTGCTTTACGTCCGTTAGGAGTGCCGCTCCTACTTCCATCATGTAATTTTTTTGTCTCCTTGACACTGGTTGGGCAAGCAGGTGGAAAAACTTGATAACCATTAGTAAACTAGCTAAAGTATAATTCTTTGCCTGAGAATAAACATTGCTTTTACTTTTGTCAAGGTATGAGTTGTTTTTTTAGCGGCGTCTGATAGAGGCTTAAGGGAGTCCAGTAGTCCACCTGGCGTGGACCTTT
>JACONB010000145.1 GCA_014323965.1 Prochloron sp. SP5CPC1
AAATATGATATTGGTCAAAAGGCGACTAAAGTCGCCGCGTTGCCTTATCCCCCGCATAAATGACGGGGGCTTGCGGCTGCCCGTATATTGTCTCGTCAATAAAACAGTGGCGGGAACTACTGGCACTACAGGATGGCATTCCCCAATGTGCTTACACCAAGAAAACAGCTCATGAAGCCAAGTTGGTTGTTGACCATATTGTACCTCTGGCAAAAGGGGGCAAAAACGAAGTTAGTAACTACCAGTTCCTTTGCGAGGAGGAAAACCTCAAGAAGTGGGCAAAACCAGATAAGTATTGGTCGCAAGACCTCTACTATGACCGACACCACTATCCCGATAAATTTCGCTATGCTCAGGATTCTCTAGCTTATCGCCAAATTCTGGCTTATGCCACACATTTCCAGCGTCCTTGGTCACGGATTAACCGAATCGTCCATTTGCTGGCATGGATAACTGGGGCGGGAAAAACCATGGCTATCCACGCCATTTGCTTTGCTCTAAATCAAATTTTGAGAGGGGATAAAGGGGTAGCCTATCCTGGAGTTGACCGCATTCTTGTTCTCGTGAAGGAGCAGGCTTTACGGGACCAATTACAGAAGGAACTAGCAGAGGATGTCAAGGAGTACGGAATCTGTGCCACGTCCCCCAGAGTGGGTGTGGTGGAAAACAGTGGCGACTTGGAGAACAACTATTGGTTGGAACAACGGGATATTGTAGTTTCTTGCCTACAGCAGGTGTGGGAACGGGAAAAAGGTATTCCTCGGTATAAAATGGAGCCAATTCTCGGCGAGGAAGCTGTTATTTTCTTTGATGAACCTCATTTTGCCGTAGAGCAAGTGGCACAATTGGCTGAATAAGCAACTCGAAGCCTTTGTTTTGGGCTAACCAGTACCCCTATTAATGCCAAGGGGAAGATTTTAGAGTCCTATGTCCTATTTTCTCAGTTAGGTTACGGGGAAATTTTCCAAGAGCAAGGAAATCTGAACTATTTATCTTCATCGCCGGGATTTATTAAAGAATCAAAGCTAATTGAGACTGTGAGGGAAGTGGAAGCAGCAGTACTTTCAGATCCCAGTGTGGTGAAAGCTATTCTCGGATACGCCCGTAAAAAACTCCTGCAAAAGTTTTCTCTACCTCTTGTCAGAAGTCTCTAAATTGTCGATCTTGAGAAAGATGGAGAATAGGGGAATCGAACCCCTCACCTCTGCGGTGCGATCGCAGCACTCTACCAACTGAGCTAATTCCCCTTATTGGCTATAATATATAATAACACCTCTTATCTTCAACTGCAATTAAATCCGAGCAAAAACCTGCTCCACCCTGTCCAGTTCTAGATCAGACAAATAGTCTACACTCCAATCAGCTCTGCGTTGTATCATGTGGAAGGGATAAGTATTGGCTACTCCTACTACTTGCATTCCCGCTCGTTTTGCTGCCTCAATGCCCGGATAACTATCTTCGATGGCTAAACAATCTCCGGGACGGATTTGCAGGTAGGTATTTTGTCCATAAAGTCGTTCTACTGCCAGTAAATATCCCTGGGGTTCCGGTTTGCTCTCTTGTACCTCATCTCCGGCGACGATAGTATTGAAATAGGGAGTTATCTGTGCCCGATCCAAAACTAATTCTACCTCCGAACGCAATGCTCCCGTCACCACCCCCATTGACAAACCCTGCTCTCGGATTTTCTCTAAGAAAGCTTCCACTCCAGGATAAATAGGTAAAGTTTCCAATGCCGCTAACCGTTCTCTATAAGCCCTATTTTTCGCCTCAATCAACTGATTCAGGTAATTTTCCTGGACAAATCGACCGTGCAGGGCCAGAATATCTCGTAAACAAAGGCGATCGCTCTTTCCCAGACAGGTTTCCCGATACTCCCCCTTGTCGGTACTAATATTTTCCCTCTCCAGGATCTCCGTCACCAATTGCCGGTGAATTGATTCGTCGTTGATAATGACACCGTTGAAGTCAAAGAGAATTGCTTTTAAGGTCATTGATCATTAAAGGGAACGGGGAACTGGAAGGAACAATATTTTTCATCCTATATTCATTATAGGGTTAGAGAGAATTAGAATATAATGGAGCACCATTCACTTTAAGGAAATCGAACAAGAGGAACGAGTCTGTGACTAAGATTGAACTTGAAACTCCTATGGGTTATGATATTGAAAGTGCAGTCAAAGAGCGATATGAAGCAGGAGCAAGACAGCAACAACCCAGTTTGTGTTGCCCCACTTCCTACGACACGAGTTATTTGGACATCTTGCCTCAAGAGATTATTGAGAAAGATTATGGTTGCGGCGATCCCACTCGTTATGTAGCCCCAGGGGAGACGGTGGTGGACTTGGGATCTGGCGGTGGCAAAAATTGCTATATCCTCGCTCAGAAAGTGGGGGCAGCAGGCAAAATCATCGGTGTGGACTTCAATGATGAAATGCTGGCACTGGCTCGCAAGTATCAACCAGAAATTAGCAACCGACTAGGCTACACTAATACTAGCTTCCTCAAGGGTAAAATTCAAGACCTGAAGTTGGATATAGAGCGCGCGACGGCTTGGTTACGGCATAATCCTATCACCAACCTGGAAAAATTGGCAGCCTTTGAAACAGAGTGTCATCGTCTGCGTCAGGAACAACCCTTAATTGCTGATAATAGCGTAGATGTGGTTATTTCCAACTGCGTCCTTAACCTAGTCCGTCCCCAAGACAAACAACAACTGTTTCAAGAAATATATCGGGTTCTCAAACGGGGTGCTCGGGCTGTCATATCGGATATAGTGTGTGACGAAGACCCCACACCCACAATTCTCAACGACCCAGAACTTTGGAGTGGCTGCATTGGGGGGGCATTTCGGGAAGATTCTTTCCTGAAAATGTTCGAGGAGGCGGGATTTTACGGCATTGAAATCCTCACTCGCCAATCAGAACCTTGGCAAGTAATTGACGGGATTGAATTTCGTTCTCTCACAGTGAGGGCTTTTAAAGGAAAGGATGGTCCTTGCTTAGAACGACAACAAGCCATTATCTATAAAGGACCGTGGCGTAAAGTAGAAGATGATGATGGTCACACTCTCTGTCGTGGGGAACGGATGGCGGTTTGCGATAAAACCTACCAGATTTTAACTAATCCCCAGGGTCCCTACAGTAAAGATATCATTCCTGTTCCTCCTTATCAAGAGATTCCTATGGCAGAGGCTGGTAATTTTAACTGTAAAAATAAGACTATTCGCGATCCAAGGGCTACGAAAGGATATCATTACAAGGTAACTAATACTAATAATGGTGCCTCTGCTTGTTGTTAATTTAGAGGAAGGTGGGCAATGCCCACCCTACAAGAGAAAAACATGGTTTTATCGTTAGCAGTAGATAAGAAGGTAACACCTTTTGTAAAAAGACTTTCAGCACCTTTAACTAAGGAAAAAATAACAGTTTTACAAGTTAATCTGGGGAGAAAGTGTAACTTAGCTTGTACCCACTGTCACGTGGAAGCGGGACCTAAGAGAACGGAAGAATTATCCCCAGAAGTTTGTGGTCAGTTAATTGAATTAATTAACCGCTTTCCTCAAATTGAAACCCTTGATTTAACAGGGGGTGCCCCAGAAATGAACTACGGGTTTCGACCTTTGGTAGCTGCGGCCCGAGGGAAAGGAAAGGAAGTCATAGTACGCTCTAATTTAACCATATTTTTCGAGCCGGGATTTGAAGACTTGCCGGAATATTTTGCAGAGAATCAATTGCGAGTAATTGCTTCTCTTCCTTGTTATCTCGAAAAAAATGTGGATAAACAAAGGGGTGCAGGGGTTTATAATACTTCCATAAAAGCAATTGAAAGATTAAACCAATTGGGCTATGGTAGAGACCAAAATTTAATTTTAGATTTGGTTTATAATCCTTCTTTACCCCAGAGTCAGGAGTTTAGTTTAACTCCAAGTCAACAGAACTTGAAACAGGACTATAAAGCATACTTGAAGGAATATTTTAGCATTGATTTTAATCATCTCTTCACCATTACTAATATTGCCATAGGACGAACCAAGGAATATTTGCAACGAAGACAATTAAATGATGCTTATCTCCAGTTTTTAGCAGCTAATTTCAATGGGGATACAGTGAGTAATCTGATGTGTCGCAACCAACTGTCTATTGATTATTTGGGCTATGTTTACGACTGTGACTTCAACCAAATGGAAAATCTACCCGCCACAACTCCCTCAGGAGAAACTTTGACTGTGACTAAGTTGCTGGAAGCTGATACCATAGACTTAATTGAGGTGGTAAAAACAGCATCTTATTGCTATGGCTGCACTGCGGGTAATGGTTCTAGTTGCGGTGGCTCTTTGGTGTAACAGTTACCAGTTACCAGTTATAAGGTGTTCACAGTAAAATGACTGAGACGAAGGGAGGAAAAAATGAATTTTAAACTCAAACTAATTATTGGCGCTGTGGTGGTAGCCGCTTTAATTATTGTAGCCAACCGTTTCGGGGTGACAGAACAGATAAATAATCTCTTGAAAACTGCTTTGGAGTGGATCGAAAACCTGGGACCTATAGGTTATTTGGCTTTTATTCTCATCTACATCATCGCTTCCGTGCTGTTCATATCTGGAGCAGTTCTCACTTTGGGAGCTGGTTTAGCTTTTGGAGTAGTGAAGGGTTCCATTTTGGTCTCCGCAGCCTCTGTTTTAGCGGCCACCGTGTCTTTTCTAATTGGTCGTTACATTGCTAGGAACAAGGTTGCTAAACTAATCGAAAAGCAGCCCAAATTTAAAGCCATCGACTCTGCGGTGGCTAAGGAAGGATGGAAAATTGTCGGTTTGACGAGGCTTTCCCCTATTTTCCCCTTCGTGTTCTTAAACTACGCTTTTGGAGTGACCCAAGTATCCCTGAGAGATTATGTGGTGGCTTCTTGGATTGGCATGATGCCGGGAACGGTAATGTACGTCTATTTAGGTTCTCTGCCTAAACTTGCTGCTGAGGGCACCGGGGGGGAAGGAACCCTGAAATTGGTGCTCAATGTGGTGGGATTGCTGGCTACAGTTGCTGTTACCGTTTATGTCACCAAAATTGCCAAAAAAGCTTTAGACAGTCAGTTGGAAAATGAAACAAATACACCGCTCCCAACCGCTGAAGACTCACTCTAGGAGAAAATTACGACCCAGTGCTCGTTTGTGGCTGGCAGTTGTCCTGGGAGCAGGACTGGTATTCTGCCTTTTTGGTCCCCTGAAAGTCCTCTTCAACCAAGATTTATTGGTGGAATATTTGCGGGCCAACCCATGTTGTGTTACAATACCATTTATCCTGGTTTACGCAGTGGTAACGGTAATTGGAGTTCCTGGGACAATTTTAACTATTGCTGGGGGACTGGTATTTGGTTTGGGTTGGGGGAGTTTGTGGTCCGTTATAGGAGCAACTTTAGGAGCCATGGGTTCATTTTGGGCTGCTCGTTACCTAGCGGTTCGTTTTGCTCCCATATCTCCTTTTAATGTGGTCAATTTTTTGTTTGGTTTAACTCCAATACACTGGGTTCCTTATAGTTTGGGAACCTTTATTGGCATTATTCCCGGAACCTTGGCTTATACTTGGTTGGGAACTAGTGGCTCAGAAGCCTTAGCTGGGGGAGAACGCCTCCCTTTTATCCTCGCTTTAGGTTTCCTGACCCTTCTCTCCATCATACCGTTTTTGGCTAGGAAAAAGCAGCATTCTGCCTCGTAGGCATTACCCACCAATAAAATTAAAAAATAAACCACAGAGACACAGAGTGCACAGAGAAATGGTGTGATTGAGTTTTCCTTCTACTCTCTCTGCGCTGGAGCGAGTCTCCGAGCGGCTACCTGCGCCTCTGCGTGAAACAACCTTTTTTTGCCTATAAGATCCAAAGGATGGTAATATAGAGATAGTTCTGTTTCCATTTTCCATTCCTAGATAATCGGAAGATCGATAAATGAATACTGAAGAAGCCAACAAAAATAAGCTTTCCCTTGAACTTAAAGAGTTGGTGGATTATATTGAAGAGATACAGAGCATATCTGATTTAGGGGATGAGTCAGAAACGGACAACTCCTTTGATGAGATAGAATCTTGGATTGAGAAAGCGAAGCAGCAACAAAGTGAACGACGTCAAATTCTCAGATTAAATCATGACAAGCGAAGAAAAAGAATTGCCAGGAAATGGAACTCTTACCAGTCTTAAGCATTTTATTTACTTAGATCGTAACCGTTTGCAATCCTATACATCCCAAATGCTAGATGGTATTATACAGCTCCGTCAGCTCAACGAGACAATACGGGAAAGTTCTACGGACACCCCGGTGATTGAAAGTGGAACCGAAACTACAGAGTCTTTCAAAGAGGGAGGAAGTGGTGCTAGTATCAAAATAGTTGAGGTAAACCGAAAACGCTACAAGAAGCGCTCCAAAACTAAAGGTGTTGAATCTGGTGGTACGAGTATAACCACTGAGTCTATTGAATCTTCGTCAGAAGAAAAGGTAAATCATGACAATATTTATATTAATCTAGAAAGAGACCTAATTAAAGCTAATTTCTTAAAAGAAGTTGATGGCAAATTACTTATGAATAACTATTGCCATTCTCTAGTGAAAATAAGAGGATTGGCTAGATTCATGGATTGGAATTCTTTAAAAAAAATCGTCAACGGAATTGGTGAATTATTGCCTTATTTTGACAGCGAGACGCGCAAAGAATTTGGCACCAACAAAAAAGAACTAAAAACAGCAGTTAAAGCCTTGGATATGTTTTCTCTTGGTTCTCTTACCATGCAAGCTAAAGTTGACAATGCCAATATTCTGGCATCTCTGAATGAAGAATATCTATCTATAACTCTAGATCAGCTCAGAGCCAGTTATATTATGCCCGGTGACGTCAATGTTATCATAGTAGGAGTCGTGGCTGGAGAACAAAATTTTTCTAACCACTTTTCGGGTTTACCCGGAGATATGGATATGAGAGAAATATTGAAAGCTTTTGTGGGAAAAATAGATAAAGTAATAGATCCCATAGCTATCTATACAGAAATCGAGGCTTCATAACCATTCTTCCCTCTCTTATCTCTTCCTCTGCGCCCTCTGCGCCTCTGCGGTTTATTTCAATAAAATCTTCCTTCGCGAGGTGTCCTACAAACTTTGCATTTCCCAATCTTCAATTCGCAAACCATTGACACGGTTAAATTCCCTCGTATTATGAGTAATTAGGGTTAAGTGGTGGGCTAATGCAATCGCTGCAATTTGTAGATCATATGCTCCAATCGGTGTACCTAATGCTTCTAATTGAGAGCGTACAGTACCAAAGGTCATTGCAGCTACATCATCAAATGGTAGTGATATAAATTGTGCCAGAAAATCTTGTTGTTGGAGCAAGTTTCGTTGCGGATTTGCACTTTTCATGGCGCCGTAGAATAGTTCTGATTTAACAATCGAGCAAACCGCAATATCTTTGATTAAGGTCGATTCTAGTTTTTGCTTCAAACTCAAATTTTTGCCTTTGAGATAGACAATACAAGTATTTGTATCCAAAAGAAATTTCATGATATAGGCTCACGTTCAGGTGTTATATCCAGGCTCTGCCTAATAAAACTTGGATCATCAATAGAGCCATAAAACTTTTCATCAGGATATTCATCCAAGATGACTGATGTTTCCGGTGATACCGTTTCTCTTGGAGCAGTTTGAGACTCTCGTTGCAATAATTCCAGCAACCACTTTAGCAATGCCCAGCGTTCCCTAACAGATAGCTGCTTTATGAGCCGTTGCAATTGTGTCATTGTACTCTTAAAGTTTGCTTCCATAGGATCAAGCCCTCAATATTTATTAACCATATTAACACAACCCCGAACCTGGAGATTTCGACTACAGACGTTTCATAACCATCCTTCCCTCTCCTATCTCTTCCTCTGCGCCCTCTGCGCCTCTGCGGTTTATTTTAGATGTTATAATGACATGGACTACATTGGAATAATTGACAGATGAACATCCGCATTGGTAACGGCTATGATATCCAT
>JACONB010000146.1 GCA_014323965.1 Prochloron sp. SP5CPC1
GCGTTACACGAACTATTGGCTGATAAAGGAGATCTTGGGGAAGAGGTTCGTGAATACTTCAGGAATTTGTGCGTTCCAATGGCTTATTATAGAAGGTCTTATTCTGATACCTTGTTTAATGAGCCAGAATGTGAAGGGCTTCAGCAAAGTGGAGGAGGTTGGAAAGAAGGTACATTGAAAATGAAATTTACCATTGAATACTCCTGTGATGAAGAAGAGTCGGATCCTCTAGATGATATTCGTCGTTCCTGGAGTGACAAGGGTATGTAGCGGTTTAACCTATGAACCAGCATTCGCGGGGGTGCTAGCGATCGCCCTCCAAAACCAACCATAGTAAATAAAGGAGGTAAAAATGAGCGATACTGAGGATAAGAAGACAGTGCAGCGCATTGAAACATTAATTTTAGAAGATGAAGACGTCATCTCTTTGGGAGGATATACCTACAAAGTTAGTCAATTAAAGGAAGCCTTCAACAAACTATATGACAAAAACCTTTGGGAAGACGTGCGGAAATACTTAGGGAGCATAGGCGTTCCCCTGCATTTTGATACTAATTTGTTTGGCGAACCAGAATGTGAAGGACTTCAGCAAAGTGGAGGAGGTTGGAAAAAAGGGAAATTTAAAATACAATTTGTCATTGAAACATGCTATGATGAGGAAAAACGAGAAGAACAGGAATCCCCCTTAGATGATATTCGTCGCTCCCTGAATGAAAATGGTAGTTAAAAACCTGAAAACCAAGGATTTCTGGCGATTGTCGATATATGATAGTATATAATAAAATAAGAAACAATGGAGTCAAAAAATGGCCGGACCAGAAGTTGCGCCGAAAATAGAACACCAATCTCACCCTGAGATTCCCAATAAGAAAGAAAAAGAGGAAACCATGACAGACTCTAACTTGGCAAGATTGGAACAATTAATTAACGCAGTCAATGATAACGTTAATCAGCTAAAAGGCGACGTTAAAGAAACCACCGAAAATCTAAAAACTGAGCTAAAAGCTGAAATTCAAGAAACCAGTGAGAAACTCAGAAGTGAGTTAAAAGGTGAAATTCAAGAAACCACCGAAAAGGTCAATGATTTAGATAAAAAAATTATTAAGGTAGACGCTACTCTAACAGGTTTAGAAAAAAGGCTTGGAGACTCAGTGTGGGTGAGTCGTGCTAGCTTGGTAGCTGTATGCACGGCTTTTTTCCTGGCTGTTTTAGGTGGAATTGCTAAATTTATTTTTGGCGAATAAAGCTGTGATTAGGGTTTAAGTGGTAATATACCATTACCCTGCATCACCACTTCCTACCCACTCCAACCGAAAATGGTAACTAAAACCCCCAGAATACCCATACCACCAGCAGTGAGAGAATATGTATTTGAGCGCAATAACTATAAATGTCGAAGTTGCGGTAAAACCAACCGACAAACAACCCTCACTGTGGATCATATTATCCCCTTAGCCAAAGGAGGAAGTAACGACATGAGCAACTTACAAACCCTTTGTGAAGACTGCAACAAGCGGAAAAAAGACTATTGGGATCCTCGCTTTAAGCGTTATTATAGCTGAACCTCTCTGCGCCTCTGCCGCCGCCATTGATTAATGCCGGCGGTGAAACATTACTCAAAATAATGACTGAACCAAACCCCTTCCCCCAACAACTAGCCAACTCAGCCCAGAGATTATTTAAACTCATAGATAGCTTCTCCTCAGCCAAAATCTTAGTTATCGGCGATCTAACCTTAGATGAATTTCTCACAGGGGAAGTAGAGCGGATTTCCCGGGAAGCCCCGGTTTTAATTCTACGTCACGAACAGACAGAACAAATACCGGGTGGTGGAGCAAATGCAGTTTATAATCTAGCTAAATTGGGAGGAAAAATCAAAGTAGCTGGTATAATTGGGAAAGATATCCAAGGAGAGGCATTGCTGAATATTTTTGCAGCAGCGGGGATTGATACAAAGGGAATCCTCATCGCTCCAAATCAACCAACAGTAACAAAAACGAGAATAGCAGCACATGCTCGCCAATCTGTAACGCAGCAAATCGTCAGAGTAGACAGAAAATCAGACGAAGTACCAGATTTAGACATCCAACAATCCTTAGAATCCTATATTAGGAGTGAATTACCAACAGTAAATGCAGTGGTTTGCTCCGATTATGGAGACGGAGCGTTAACGGAACCAACGATTCGCGCCGGATTATCTCACCACCGAATTCTGGTGGATGCGCAAAAAGATTTGCAGCGCTATACTGGAGCCACCCTATTTACTCCCAATCTCCCGGAAGCGGAACAAGCGGTAGGATATTCCATGAAAGATAATCAATCCTTGCTCCAAGGAGGACGAGATTTACTCCAATTAACTCAAGCCCAGCACATTTTGATTACCAGAGGGGAGGAGGGGATGAGTTTATTTTCTCATGAATCAGGAGGAATCCAGCATAGGCACATTCCCGCTTTTAACCGCACAAACGTTTTTGATGTTACTGGAGCTGGGGATACTGTAGTAGCAGCATTAACTTTAAGTTTATGTGCAGGGGCATCTTTTTGGGAAGGAGCTGTCTTAGGCAATTTAGCTGCTAGCATTGTAGTGCGTAAGTTGGGTACAGCCACAACTACCCAAGAGGAGATGAAAGAAGCTTTACAAATTTTACTCAAAGAAATTTAAGTCGTTGCAGTTGGAAGCTCTCTCTAGCTTGTGTATAGAGTTTAATAGCTTAACATAACTATTTTTGTTAGCCTAAACATTTTTTTAGTCCAGGTAGCGGCAAAAAAATTAAAACTTCCTTAATAATTCTTGAGAAAAAGAAAAAATAATTTACACCACCTATTGCCAATTCCATCTTTACCTGTAGAATCCAAATTAGACTTATACAATGAGAATGAGCCATGACACAAATAATTGGCCAACTGCCATTAATCTTGGCCCAAGACACTGGATTTCTGGACAAAATGTTCCCCGCATTGGGTGAAAATCTCGGTGACTCCCTGCTGGGTTTAGGTAAAGCCCTGCTGATCCTCTTCATCGGTTGGCTCCTTGCAGCCATCGCCAAAAAGATTGCTATCGGATTGCTGAACCGAACAGATATAGACAACAAAATCGTCGCCTGGATTACAGGTAATGATGGAGATGACTCCATCCCCATTGAGCAATGGATTGGGGAGACAATCTATTGGCTGATTCTTCTCTTTGCAGTAGTAGCCTTTTTAAACGCCTTGGAGCTGGATGCAGTTTCCCAGCCCCTTAACTCCCTCCTCAACCAAGTCACCACCTTCCTACCCCAGATTGGTGGTGCAGCTATTCTGCTGGGAGTAGCTTGGTTGTTAGCAACCGTGACCAAAATGCTCTTGAAACGAGCTATGTCAGGGTTGCGAGTGGATGAGCGTTTAAACCAGCAAATGAGAGAAACTGGGACAGAAAACCAGTTCCTTCTGAGCGAAACCATTGGCAACGCTCTCTACTGGTTCATCTTCCTCCTCTTCCTCCCCTCCATTCTGAGCACCTTACAGTTAGAAGGCACCTTAGAACCGCTCCAGAGTATGGTGGATGATATTCTCTCTATCCTCCCCAATGTTTTAGGAGCAGTGATTATTGGTGCTGTTGGTTGGGTTGTCGCTCAAGTAGTCAAGCGCATTGTCACCAATCTCCTAGCAGCTACAGGAGCCGATCAGATTGGAGAAAAATTCGGACTTACCGCCAGTGCTGGACGTCAATCTCTTTCCCAGATTCTCGGAGCCCTTGTCTATGTCTTGATTCTAATTCCCACCTCTATCGCTGCCCTAAATCAATTGCAAATTGAAGCAATCTCAGAACCTGCCATTGACATGCTCAACCAGGTTTTGAATATCCTACCTAAGATTTTCGCCGCAACGGCAATCTTGATATTGGCCTATGTAGGGGGAAAGTATCTAGGGGAATTAGTCACCAACATCCTCACCAGTATTGGCTTTAACAACATCTACCAATGGCTCGGGTTAACTTTACCCAATTCTGAAACTAAAGATGAAAGTGCAGTACCCACACGGACACCATCAGAAATGATTGGCCTGTTGGTGTTAACTGCCATTATGTTAATTGCATCCCTTGCAGCGGTAGATATCCTAGAAATCGAAGCCCTAACCATAGTGGTAGGAGTAATTCTCCAAATTTCCGGTCAAGTATTAATAGGATTAATCGTCTTTGCCATTGGTTTATACTTAGCCAATCGGGCATTCGAGCTGATTAAGAGTTCCGGTACTCGTCAGTCCAACATTCTCGCTCAAACTGCTCGCATTGCCATTATTACCTTCAGTTGTGCCATGGCATTGCAACAAATGGGTATTGCACCTAACATTGTCAACTTAGCCTTTGGCTTGCTTGTAGGAGCAATTGCTGTAGCCATCGCCATTGCCTTTGGCTGGGGAGGCAAAGATATTGCCGCCCAACAGCTCAAAGAATGGCTCGATTCCTTCAAACAAAACTAACAATTAAATTGGTTTTTGCAACTCTCTTTCTAGAGGTTGCTCCCCATTAATTACCAAACCAGCAGTATTGACAGTTGCCAAAAGCTGCTTAAGGTCAAATACTGCTCTTGGAAACAATACCCAACGACTACCACCGGGTAAAATATTAGGTTTAGGGAGATTTTGAGTTAACCAAATCAAAGGTAAACAAGGTAAACTATTTCCCCTACTATCTTCTTCAGGACTTGTAGCTGCTAAAGCCTCTAAAACAACCCGATTGCCATGCAATAAACCAGTAGCTGCCGTCCAAAGTTGGACATTCAGCTGACAGCGAGCAGCATAAACATAGAGAGAGCCAGCAGCAACCACCGCTTGCTCAAAATCTTCTTCCTCCCAGCTGCCCCCACTATCCAAGCAAATAATAATTTCTTGACCCCCCGTAATAACTTCTAATTCTCGCACTTGCAATGCCCCCAAACGGGCGCTAGTGCGCCAGTGAATCAAACGAGTGGGGTCTCCTTGACGATAAAGACGCAGAGTCTTCGTTATCCCTTCCGTTGCTGCTTGATAGAGGCGATCGCTCTGGAATCTAGTACTTTCATCTTTGCCCAAAGTATCAACTAAAGGGCAATTAGTGAGAGGCAAAACCCGAGGATAAACCACCGCCTTAGCCTTAACCTGGCGATCTCTTCGACACCAAAACAGTCCCAAGGGAGATCCCGTTCTCAGCTGTACTTCATCCCATCGGTAGACACCTCGCCATTCTGCGGTAGCAGAGTAAACCCAGGAATGCACCCTGTGGGGTAGAATCACTTCTATCGGGGTCTCCTGGGGCGGGGCAAGAACGAAAGGGAGCATATCCCTGACTTGGAGCAGAGTTTGGGGTAAGTTAGTGGGATTTTCCACTTCCAGTTCCACCGTCAACCTATCCCCTACAGATACAGTAGAGATAGGTTGGCGGCGAATTTTTAACTGGCGCAGGGATCGGGTTGGTAAAACAGCTCCTAATCCT
>JACONB010000147.1 GCA_014323965.1 Prochloron sp. SP5CPC1
CGTTATCTTAGCTTCTACTTTAGCACCAATTATCAATGCTGCCCAAAAGTTGAAGATTCCCCGTTGGTTGGCGGTTATTCTCGTCTATCTGGCTCTAATTGCTATTGTAACTGGGGCTGGTTTATTCATTGGTCCCACGGTGTTCGAGCAAATTAAACTCCTGGCGGGTAAGTTGCCTTCCTATTTGGATGTTTTACAATCCCTGGCAGAAAAATTGGTGGTGCGTTTGGGCATGACGGAACCGGAAATCTTCGATTTAATCAATCAAATGTTCGATATTCAAGCCCTTACTGCTTGGGGATTTCGTTCTTCTCGGGAACTATTATTGCGCTCCTATGGGGTGACTCTAGATATTATTGGGGGAGTGCTGGGTGTATTATTGGTTTTGTTGTTCTCTGGCTATATGCTATCGGGTTCCGATAAGTTAATCAAGGGTTTGGTTCGTTTGTTTCCCCAACCTTGGGAAGATAGCCTTGCTGCTCAAGTCATTCCAGTTAGTCAGAGAATGGGGGGATATATTCAGGGGAGAATTTTGGTTTCAACTATCCTGAGTATCGTCATTACTCTCGGTTTAAAACTATTGGGTATCTCGGAATTAGCTCTCGGTTTGGGGGTTATTGCGGGGGTTACTAATTTGATTCCTTTCTTTGGACCCGTTTTGGGAGCTATTCCTGCTTTAATTGTGGCGATCGCTCAAGGAGGTTGGACTTTCCTCTGGGTATTTCTCTTGTTTGTGATTATCCAAAATGTGGAAACCTATGTGCTGGATCCCTTGCTGGTGGGTAATTCCGTTAGGGTACCTCCTTTATATCAGTTATTAGCTGTTTTAGGTGGTGCCCAGGTTTTGGGCATTATCGGTGCTCTAATCGTTCCTCCCTGGGTAGCGGGTGCTTCTGTACTTTTGGAGAATCTCTATCTCAAACCCAAGTTGCTGGCTGAAGGAACTGCTGATAAACCAGGGTAAATGTCGATGTTGTCCATGTTGCGGCTCTGTGCTATCATCTTATTAACCTATGAATTAATGACGATACTAGAAAAAGTTATTGGTTTAGCCCCTTATTTGGGGACATTCGTGCTGCCTTCAACCCTCATTCATCCCTTTTCTCCCCTAGTTGAGCAATTATCTTTTTGCTTAAATATCTAGGCTTGTTTGCATTGTGTAGCCTGGTAATCCTTCTGTTCTGATATAGTCACCAGCAAATCTTTGTAGCTTGCGATCCTCTGTGTATAGTACGTCTGCTTTTTTAGCAATTGCTGTTGCTAAAATCATATAATCTGTTTTCATTTTTCGGCTAACTTCCTGGTTTTGACTGTCGCTTTTTTCTCTCCATAGTTTTGCAAACTCCATAGCACATTGGGCATCAAAAGGAGTGATCAAGTACTCTTTCATCATGAGCAATCCAAAATCTTTTTGCTGCTCTAAAGATATTGGACAAAGTACCTCGCCAAAAGCGATTGCTGGAATTAGTATTTTAATATTCTTTTCTTTACAGGTCTTGAATAATGCCCTAGCTTTTAAAATGTTATCTTCTTGCCCACTGGTGGCATCTCTTCTTATCGCCCAACCTACAATGTTTGAATCAAAACAAGCAACTCTGGCCATTATTCCTCCCCTCCATAACGAAGCTCCTCAAAATAAGCGTTAAGGTCTGGGATCCTATCAAAGGCTTCTCCTGCTATCTCCCTAAGCCTGTTTAATGCCTCACTTGGATCAGTGGGTGAGTAATCGGCAAAGTGAGTTGCTTCAAAAGTTTCAAGGTTAAAAGTTTCTGGGTTGAATTTCCCTATACCATGTAACCCTACTTCCTGATATAGCCTTTTCCCTGCTATTTTGGCCAGGGCCTGACTGGCAGAGCAACTAACAGATTGACCGTCAAAGGTCTTCAGCCGAATGTTCGGGTTTTCCCCTCCAACCCTGGTTATTTTCCCGTACAAGGTGGTTTCCCCTGGTATTAAAACTACTTCAGGGATCTTTGTTTCTGGGGTAATGGTGGCTAGGCTTACCTCCCTACCGTTTCTCTCTATAATCTCTATGTTGCAATCCTTCGACTTGGCAAATCTGGCTAGGGACTTTAAGGGCTCTAAGGTGGAGTAAGGGAGCAAGTTAAAGCGTTTGGTCATAATAGACGCACCAATAGTTCTAGCTGCATCTAGTGTATATTCGGGAACGCTGGGAGAAAAAGCTAACCCAACACTTCCATCCTCAATGCTCTTTAACCCCAAAATAACAGCATTCTTGTCTAGCTCTGGATGAGAGGACATCACGACTGTAATCACCGCCTCTTCTATAGAGCCGATAACTTCCGCTAAATCTTTTGATCTGACTTTTCCTGGGATCATGCCCTCCCCAGTGAGGAGGAGCTTAACTGACAGTTCTTGGGACATATAGCACTCCTACTTGAGCTCAGAACTGAGAACTTAGCTATATCAAGGGTTCAGCAGCACACCTGTTTCAGTCTCAGATAGGATTGCTATATAGCTAGCTCTCTTTAGATTTTCTTTCGATCCTAACTGGATTTAGCAAATTATCCACAAAAACTATGACAATTTCTTTCGAGGAATTCAAACGTCAATGGTAAGACTGCTCCCCTCAAGTGTGAGTTGCCGATGCCGCTCTCTACAGTGGGGACAATCTCAAAGCCGACAACAACAGATTTTGCCCTTCCTTGGCTCGGCTTGCCAAAAATATTATCTCCTATAGAATCCCCGCCCGCCATTAATCAATGCCGGGCGGGGAGTTTCAATGATTCAATGCTTTGAATAATCGTCCTAAATTGCCCAAAATGCCTCTTTTTCGCTTTTGGGCTATCCCTTCTTCCTCTTGACTATCTCGGGTAGCACGGGCTATAATTAAATCTAGGTCATCTCCTACGGGTTTTTCCCTTTCTTCAGCAATTAATTTAAACTCTTCTCTTTTTTCTAACCAAACTTGCCAAGATTGGGGATAGGAACGAAATAATACTCCCGATTCTATGGGTCTGATATAATAACAAGATTCTAGGGTGCTGAGAAATCTGTCCCTTAACTGACGGGCTGCATAACCAATACCAACAATGGATACGTCTTCCAATTGGGGCAGGAGAAGAATTACTGGCCGGTCCCCTGCTAAATTACAAAGTTCCTCGATTTTACTTACTTCTACGGCTGTGGGACAAACAATTAATAAAATTTCATCTGCATCATTAATTTTAGTATTTACACTAGTAAGGCGACTCCCAAGGTCCGTGACTTGAAAGGGCACTTCCCCCCAATCTCTCCGGGCAAGGGCTGCTGCCCCTGTATCGGGAAAAATTACCTTTAAGCCTGAACTAGAGTAAGTTAAGAATTGGGCAAATTCGGCGGCGATCGCCTGGGCTTGCAGGGCTATTTCTGGATAAACTAATTCTATTTGCAGACGGGTGCAACCTGCTTCTAAGGCTGTTTTGGTGGCTTCTTTCCCCTGCTCGATAGCTTCTGATAGTGTCTTTGGTAACATATATAGTAGGTTGGGTTGAGGAACGAAACCCAACATAGGTTGGCGCTGTTGGGTAACGCTTGCGCTCTACCCAACCTACAGCCTTTAGTAGCATAAAAGTTAATAATTGTCAAGAAACTCAATCGGTAAAACAGAATCCCGTCCCAAAGTAAGGCGAATCCCTCTCATAGCTTCACTTTCGCTATAACCCATAGCTAGGAGAACGGAACTAGGCATTAGTTTACCACTATGGCAAGCAGAACCAGCACTAATGCCAATTCCCGCTTCATTTAATTTACGCACTATAGCATTTCCTGTCATGTTACCAGTATTATACAATAAAGATAATAAATCTATTTCTTTTTGCTTCTTCGTGCTGGGTGCTTTCCCTTCAGCAAGACAGAAACTGAGGTGGTGGGGTAAACGGTGGGTTCTGTCTCCCGTGGGTATAAGGTGGGTACATTCAGAGAGAAGGTGGAAAAGGCGATCGCGCAATGTTATTAATCGAGGGGTTTCCGTAGACATTTCAGCAGCAGCAGCGGCAGCAGCCACTCCAAAACCAGCGATAACTGGGACTGCTTGGGTTCCGGAACGCAAACCTCTCTCTTGTCCTCCACCTAAAAGCAAGGGTACTAACTTTACTCCCTGGGCTACATATAAAGCACCTGCACCAAGGGGTCCATAGATTTTGTGACTGGAGAGGGAAAGTAAATCTACAGGCAACTTCTGCACGTCTATAGGCAACTTTCCTGCTACTTGTACTGCGTCCGTATGAAATAAGACGCCGTGGTCCCGGGCTATTGCTCCCAGTTTATCAATGGGTTGGAGGGTTCCTACCTCGCTTTGCCCGTAAATTATAGACACCAAAACCGTATTTGGTCTCAATGCCTTTTGTAAATCTAAGGGGTTGACTCTACCTTGAGCATTGACGGGTAAGCGAGTTATTTCCCAACCCCATTGTTCCAAGAGTTTGACTGGTTCTGCAATAGCTGGGTGTTCCACCTGGGAGATAATGATATGCTCAGGGGTAGGGTAACGTCGAGCTATACCCATAATAGCCAAATTGTCCGCTTCTGTGCCCCCGGAGGTAAAGATCAGGTTGTCAGGGTGAGGGGCATTAATGAGACTAGCAACCTCTATTCTAGCTGTTTCTAAAATAGTTGCCGCCCTAGTACCCCAACGGTGTAAACTAGAAGGGTTACCCCACTGAGTAGTGAGGACTTCATCCATTTTGGTAATTACCTCCCGACGAGGGGGAGTGGTGGCGCTGTAGTCTAGGTACATTTCCATGAGTTATAGTGGGGAGTGAAGGCGATCCCGAAGGTATCCGCTGGTATCCGCTACGCGGCGCGCCTGCGTCTCTATGTATCAAGCTATCCTGCCAAGGTAAAGCCAGCTTGGATGAAATGGCTATCGAAAGCGAGTGCTACTGAAATTTGCCTCTCTTCCATCACCACAAATGAAACGCAATCTACCAGCCCCCAGGTTTTGTCTGAATGGGTAGCATATAGACCTATAGCAGAGGCAAACAGGTCAGCAGTTAGGGGGACAACAGTTACTTCGGGGCTGGTCTGAAAGTAGTCAATAATGCTAAGAGCTTGGCGGCGATGGCGACGAGAGAGTGCATTGCCAACCTCTAGGAGGATTGCCTCAGTTGTCACCAGGGGAAAGTTTTCGTAGAGTCCGGATAGTTCAACTGCTTGTTCATGATATTGATCGTTTTTGTTAATTAGGGCAATAATGTAGCCAGTATCAACAAATAGGGGACTAGACATTTTTCTCACCGTTCAAATAGGCATCAATATTTTGTGAGAAGTCCGGTGGACCGTCTATTTTGATTTCTCTGAGGCGAGCAAGTAAGGGGGTGTTGTCGGGTTTTGGTTCGACAGCCTGTTCGGCTTGGTTGTCTTCTAACACAACGACCCGAATGGCTTTCCCTTCCCACATAGAGGAGTATTGAGTCGGAATCGCA
>JACONB010000148.1 GCA_014323965.1 Prochloron sp. SP5CPC1
TGTAAACCAGCCTAGAGGCTCAGAACTTCTGTCTTGTACAGTAGAACTAGGGCTACTGAAAGCCCACACTATAGCGCAAGCTTAGTGTGGGTAGTTTACTACCTTGATAAGTTAGGAAGTTCTCAGCTAGAATAGTTCTTGTTCCCAATTGCGGAGCAACCGCCTTTGGCGTCCCAGGTCCTGCCCAGGCATCAATAACAAAACCAGTTTCACCGGTGATAGCATCAGTTCCTGTTGTGCCATTGTTGAGAAGTCCAAGTTTGCCTAATTCCCGAATTGCACGGACAGGACGCACGTAGTCATAAAATACTTTCGCTTCCCAGGTAGCGACTCCCGCATCAAAAACAGCATTACCTAGAGCAAAGAAAAGAACAACATCTTCATCCAATGTATTATTATCCCGAGCTGAAACAAATTGCCCGAATGTCATCCAAGTTCCTGGAGGGAAGGAAGTGCCGCTGTCATCTTCCCAGAACTCCGCTATCAATTTTTGTTCATCTGTAAGACCAGCACTAATTACAATCAAGTCTTCCGCTTGCTCAATAAATGCCTGATTAATAATTGCCCCTGCATTAACATCAGTTCCCACAATCGCTGAACTAATGGGTATCACATCGCCATTAGATAGGGTAATAGTTCTGGCACTTAAATCTACCGTTGCTCCTTCTACCAGTAAAAAAGGTTCCGGTGCTACAGGTCGGACAGCATTGGGAGAGTTTAGGGCAAAGGGAGTAACCACAGACCATTGGGGCGTGAGAAACTGCTGTAAATTTGAATCAGAGTCAATGGGAACAAATTCAGGGGTCCACTTAGCAATATCTGTAATGTTGCTGGAGTTTGTGTTGACAGGCTGATAATTAGTCGTATCAACATAGCCATTCAGTTGATTTGAACCATCTGTCCGCCGGAACGCCATGAGAGCCTCTGCTGAGAGATTTCCGATTCCTGTAGGTGTTGTAGGATCAGTGGTAGTGTTGTTGGGATCGAACCCCAACTCTGCCATGAGTTGATCAAAAATGGCTTGCTCTGTGGGGAAAAGCTCTGTCAGCACCCGGTAAGCCGCATAACTCATGGCTTCAACTTTGTTAGCCTGTGTATGCTCAGGGATAGGGCGTTGCAAATTATCACCTAATTGGGTTCCAACTGCCCTTAGATTATACGCAGACCAGGCATCATACATAGCTGTATGTACAATGGCGTAAGCTCGAGAGGCAATCGTAGGACCAAATTCAGTATTAATAACAGCCTGTTGTACTGCTCGATCCCATAGTACTGAAATGGTTGGTGAGGGATTACGGACTGTTACTAGTTGCGATTGGGTATCAAGTATCAGTTTTATATTATTCATACATACAAATTTTACAAATTTATTAAGTAATGATTGAGAAATAGATCCACTTCTGTGGCTGTTGGTTGAGCAGCGATCGCCCCTGGTTTGGTAGTAGTCAAGGCACCAACAGCACAACCATAAGTTACAATCTCCCGAACCATCTCTTCATTGTCTAAACAACCCATTCCTCGGCGACACAATTGGTGGATAACTCCTGCCAAAAAAGCATCCCCTGCTCCAGTTGTATCCACAACTGCCACTGAAAAAGGAGGAACTTTACCTTCATGTTTACCAAAACAATAACTTACAGGTGCCTCTCCTCCAGCAGTGACAATAACTGCGTCAGGAGTGTCGTCTCGGTGGGCAATCTCCCCTGCATCTTCCGTCTGAAATAGCCATGTGCTCTCTTCTTCAGACAACTTGAGCAAATCCACTCCCTTGTAAAGTTCTTGGATTAAGGGTTTGGCTTCTTCGGGGTTTGGCCAAAACATAGGACGCCAATTTACATCCAATGCCACTTTAACGTTATTTTGCTCTGCTAACTCCAAAGCGCGGAAAGTCGCCTCTCTGGTTGCCTTATACGCTAGTTCCAAGGTACCAAGGACGAGAAACTCTGCTGTGGTAAATAACTGAGAGGGCAAGTTTGCGCTGTTGAGATAGGTATCGGCAAATGTATCTGTGGCAGCGCCAAAACCTGCAAAAGAGCGATCACCTGTTTCTGAGCGCAGAACGTAAACTTGTCGCGTGGTGGCCGTGGAATGACGCTGTACTCCTGTGGTATCTACTCTTACCGATTCTAACAGTTCCACCAGATGATCTCCCGGTTCATCAGCCCCAACACAGCCGATAAAAGCTGCATGAGTTCCCAATTTCTGTGCCGCGCAGGCTACATTGGCAGGAGCACCTCCGGGGTAAGCTGTCCAGTCGGACACTGCTTCTAGATCCTGTCCTATTTGTTCTGCTAGCAGGTCGAACAATATTTCCCCCAGGCAGATAATACGAGGATTAGTCACCACAACCACATAGCTAACTATCCCCTTCAGCATAGCACGAACTGTTTATAAAATGAATATTGAGTAATTGTACTAAGGAATAAATACTTATGGCTGCCAGGAAATCTCAGAAAAATGCTTCTCTTTCAGAGCGAGAATTGCAAATCATCGAGCTGGTAACTACTGGATCTACCAATCAGGCAATTGCCCAGCAGCTAGAAATTAGTAAGCGCATCGTAGATAATCATATCAGCAATATCCTTGAGAAGACAGATACTGACAATCGGGTAGAACTAGTACGCTGGGCGCTAAAATGGGGTAAAGCGTGTCTGGATCAGGTGAATTGCTGTGAATTGCCCCAGCAAACCAAAACCAGCTGTTAATAAAACTTAAACTTAGAAAATGCCCCCATCATAGTAATCTTTGTAGAGAACCCATTTGAGCAACAAGCAATTGCTCAACAATCGCAAAACAGACAAAATCAAAAGGAAAAGAAAATTTATGGCTATTAAACGTGGCTCGAAAGTTAGAATTCTGCGCCAAGAATCCTATTGGTACGGAGACGTGGGTACTGTCGCCAGCGTTGACAAGAGCGGCATTATCTATCCGGTCATCGTTCGCTTTGACAAGGTCAACTACACCGGCTTTAGCGGTTCTGCTAGTGGAGTAAACACCAATAACTTTGCCGAAAGAGAACTGCAAGTAGTGTCTTAATATCTCAAAAAGCAAGATTTGCCGGAATTACCAGAAGTAGAAACAGTCCGTCGCTCCCTCAATCTTTTGACCCTCGGACAAATAATTCAAGGTGGGGAAGTGTTTCTGGAACGCTCCCTCGCCTATCCTGTTTCAGGAGCAGAGTTTTGCTCTCAAATCAGGGGTAGAACTGTTATTCAGTGGCACCGTCGGGGTAAGTATTTATTGGCTGAACTGTCTCGGGGTTGGCTGGGAGTACACCTGCGTATGAGCGGTCAACTTTTGTGGTGCAATCGCCGAGATTCTTTACAAAAGCATACCCGGGTGCGATTATTTTTCCAGGGTGAGGGAGAGTTGCGGTTTGTGGATACCCGCACTTTTGGCAAAATATGGTTGGTGGAAGACTCTCAACCTTCAAAGGTGATTACTGGCTTGCAGAAGTTGGGACCAGAACCTTTTGGGGATGATTTTACTACTGCATACTTAGCACAGAAACTGGGAAAAAGCAAGCGTTGTATTAAAACTTTACTTTTGGATCAGGAATTAGTGGCGGGGATTGGGAATATTTATGCAGCGGGATCAAACCGGAGGCGATCGCCTCTAATTTAAGTTTAGCCCAAATTGAGAGTCTCAGAAGGTCAATTCTGGAAGTTTTGCAGAGGGCGATGGAGGAAGGTGGTACTACTTTTAAGGATTTTTTAAATGTTATGGGAGTTAATGGTAACTATGGTGGTGTAGCTTGGGTTTATGGACGCAAGGGAGAGCCTTGTCGCGTTTGCAGTACTGCTATTGAGCGCATTAAGTTGGGAGGGCGATCGACTCATTTTTGTCCTCAATGCCAATATTAAGTGTGTTATGTTAAGTTAGTAGTATTTACCAGTTAATAAGTAAGTTTTTGGTGACATATTATACTTTCAATGGTAACCTAAAAGGTGTTCCAGGTATGGGTTCAACTACCTTTATACTTAGCTTATTTGCCTTTAATAAGGAGCACAATTCTGACACACTCCCCTCAGTTTGCAATAAAGCATTCAGCAGTCCGGTAAACACAACATCTCCCCCAGCAGCAGTTGGTATAATTACTTGGGGTTTCAGCCATTGACAGAGTTGTAAAGCACTTTTTCTTCCCTTAATAATTGCTCCCAACAGAGGTATTTTAACGTCAACAATGGGAGTAATAGCTACATTTACTGGTGGAGATACTTTAAGGTCAGGAGAATGATAACCGTGGGGTTCGTAATAGATAGTATAACCTTCCTTTAAGTTTTGGATAAGATAGCCATTTTCCACCAACATAGGACCAATAGGAGAACCGGGAACTGCTTTAATTGACAGACTAACGTTGCTGGTAAAGGTCTCCCCATGATCTAATACGGTTACTTCTTCGTAACCCAATCTCTTCACTACTTTAGCAGCATTAGGGGAAGCGACTACAGGAATATGACGATGGAGTTGTTTGAGAGTTTCTGGGTGAGCATGATCTGGCAAACCCTGAGATAGTAGAATTAAATCGATATCCTCTGGAATAGAACGAGGAACGGTTCTTTCTGCTTTAAAGAACCAGGGAAAATTCCCAAACACTAACGGTCCCACTAACCAAGGGTCTAGCAGTATGCGTTCCACTCCATTGTCAATCAGCCAGGTATTACTATCTAGGTAAGTCAACTCCATCGTCAGGCTCCAAGGTTTAGGGTTTATTTTAGCATTATCAGTCTATCATATACAATAGGTATTCGACTTGATTAAAGGAGTAGCAGTCATGAAGGTAGATGAACGAGCAGCTTTGCAAAAAGAACTTAAGACCCCCAACCCAGCTCTTGATATGTCAGTGGACGATTTCAGAAGGATACGTAGTATTGCACTACAAGTTGTACGAGGTAATATCTCTTCTCAAGAAATTTCAGAATTAAGCCCGAAACTCAGGAGAAATCTTGATACGATGATCGAACAGTTACTTAGGCTAAAAGATAAGCCTGGTGTTCGAGGTTTAGAAAAGCGTAATCCCTATTACAGTCCTTTTAGTTCTAAAATCATCCGCGACAATTAGTACTTTGGAGAAAATCAGTGGTTACAAGTGACTCTTCCTCAGGAATTAGATCTGCTATTGGAGATGCGTCAAGCCCGTATCAAAGCCCTCAAAGAACTTCAAGAAGAGAGAAAAAGCTCCATTTTTGTTCCCAGGAAATGGATGAGCTTAAGCAAGAAGACTTCATTACACTTACTGATATGTTGGAGGAAGAGAATCCAACTCAGGACATTGAACTTTTTGTCTTAAGCCCTGGCGGCAATGGCGAAGCAGATTATCGCATTGGGCATTCGTTTCAGCAATGGGCTAAACAGAGAAATCTTGTATTCTCGATCCACAAATTCCTAAATACGATTCATCAAGAGGTGGATGGCAATACATTCCAGCAATGACTGTAATCGATGGTTTGAAGCTCATCTCTGAGTATTTAACTAATATACCTGAAATGAGTAGCTTCTTCGAGGAAATCCTCAAAAACGCAAAACTAACTTTAGATGATTTGGGGCTTCTTGAAAGGGCGCGGGAGTCGGGAAAGCAATATGGTGAGGCACTTCTCAAAGGTGCCATGCTCCCTGATGATAAAATTGCCAGAACGACTGTAGAACGGCTATCTGACTATTATAAGTTTCATCGACACCCTATAGACGCTTTTGAAGCAAAAGAGGAACTGAAGCTGAATATTCATTATTGTCAGGGAAGTGAATGGACAAAGATCAAGACAATCCGTGACAATTATGACACATTTGTTGGTCAACCTGGATTAATTCCGGGCGCAGCAATCAGCAGCGCTATCGAGACAGTGAACTTGAGACAATGGCGTTTCTTATCCTTAGATGAAGGTGGGGAGACAGTTCTTATGCGCTCAACGCCCTTGTCTAGGCTTTGCAGTCTATAATAGCATTATCTTGTTTAGCTGTATCTCCCTACTAAAATACAATTCTTCGCGCCCTTCCCCCGGGCGAGACTTCAATATGAATAAACAGCTTCTCCCCTATCTTCGCCCCCAACTACCTACTATAACGAAAGCATTTGTTTGTACCCTGGCTTTTACAGCTTTTTGGCCAATTTTGGCGATGTTGGCTGGGCGCATGGCTACCTATATTGGAGAGGGAAATGTTAGGGCGATCGCCTCTCTTGCTGGGGTGGCTGCGGTAGTTTTCCTGGTGCGGGGAGCCGTACTCTATGGACAGGATGTTCTTATGGCTCAGGCTGCTTTAAGAATAGCATTAGATTTGCGCTTGAGAGTATACAAGTATATGCATACCTTTAGCCTAAGTTATTTTAGTGAAGCCAAGACTGGAGACCTTTGTTACAGATTAACGGAAGATATTGACCGCATTGGGGAAGTAGTGAATAAACTCTTTCACGACTTCATTCCTTGTGTACTGCAATTAATTGTGGTGCTGGGTTACATGTTCTACCTAAATTGGCAACTAACTCTAGCTAGTTTAATTATCGCTCCCCTAATGGCATTTTTAATCGGTGCTTTTGGGGAAAAGTTGCTCCAATATTCCCGTCGCAGTCAAAATCGCATTGCTAATTTATCATCTTTGTTGACGGAAGTATTTAGTGGTATTCGTTTGGTACAAGCTTTTGCTGCTCAGGAATACGAAATTAGACGGTTCACGGAGGAAGCTGAAGAAAATCGCCTGGCAAAATATCTGGCTGAGAGAGTTAAAGCAATACAGTTTGTGGTGGTGGGGTTTTTAGAGGCTATGAGTGTGGTGTTTTTGTTTTTCCTGGGGGGTTGGCAGATTTCTCAGGGCAATCTCACTGGAAGCCAGTTTATCAGTTACGTCACTGGAGTGGCTATGCTTATTGACCCTATTGGTCATATTACTAGCAATTATAACGAATTCAAGCAGTCTCAAGCTTCGGCAGAGCGTATTTTTGAACTCCTAGCCCTGAAACCCCTAGTGGTGGAAAAGGAAGGTGCTCTATCTCTGGGTCAGGTTACTGGGAAGGTTGAGTATCGGAATGTTACTTTTACTTATCCCGGTGAAGGAACGACCGTACTGCGCAACCTCAATTTTATCGCTTCCCCGGGGGAAACTATTGCTCTAGTAGGTGCTTCCGGGGCTGGGAAAACCACTCTGGTTAATTTACTGCCTCGCTTCTATAATCTGGATGAGGGTGAGATTTTGATTGACGGAGTAGATATTGGGGACGTTACTTTAACTAGTCTGCGTCGCCAAATTGCCATGGTGCCCCAGGAAACCACCCTCTTTTCTGGTACTATTGCTGCCAATATTGCTTTCGGTCAAACAGAATGGAACCAGGAAGAGGTGGTGGCTGCTGCTAAGATTGCCAATGCTCACGATTTTATTACCCAGTTATCCCAAGGGTATTATACCTATGTAGGGGAGAGGGGGGTTAATCTTTCAGGAGGGCAAAGACAACGAATTGCCATTGCTCGTGCTATGTTCCTGGACCCGCAAATTCTGATTTTGGATGAGGCTACTTCTGCTTTAGATGCGGAGTCGGAGGCTTTGGTACAGGAAGCCTTAGATCGCATTGTGCGATGTCGCACGGTTTTTGTCATTGCTCATCGTCTGGCAACGGTACGTCGTGCTGACAGGATCCTGGTTCTAGAGCAAGGGGAAATCATTGAGTCTGGTACTCATGAGGAGTTGCTAGTACAAAATGGGCGCTATGCTGAGTTTCATCAAATTGGATTGTTGTAAAGATTTGTTAAGTTAATGCCCAAAGGTGGTAGAAAAAAGGTCAAATGAATGACTAAGCCGAATTAAGCTACTACTAACGGTGGCTGGATGATTACTATAGTTAAATTCTGTTGTATCTTGAATAGCTAATACACAATCATACTCTCTTATCCTTTCTAGAGTCGAATCGATATGAGCTTGTCTAATCTGATCCGGTTTTATGTAAGGAGAATCCCAAAAGTCATAGGTGGCTTTTGTTGCTGCCCAACTGCCACTGGCTTCCAGCACAGTCGCTTCCGGTTTTAAAGTTAGATTATCCACGATTTTGATTAATCGTTTGGGACGCCTTGGGCGGTTGCGGTAGCAAAGCTTACGCAAAGCTTCGCAATCGTCTAAAATCTCCTAATTGAGCATTTTTCAATACGGAAGTCGCCCATCTTTCCATAAGATTGCTCCTGAATATTTGCTTATGGATTATATTATACATAGTTTCTCAATTTTGTCAATTTTGCAGGTTTTGAAATATGTTTATAAAGTATAGCTTATTAAGGGGGGGTGCCGTCAGGTGGGGGGATCGTTAGATAAACCACAGAGACACAGAGAACACAGAGAAGAGAGGGGAGGAGGCGTTGCATAATTTTCCCGCCTCTGGGCGCCGTCTGCGCCTCTGGGTGAAACAATTAATCTTCCCGCTGCCTACGGGATCTAACTAATTTAATCTCCTCGTAACTGTAATCTTCCCCCAAATGTTCTTTAATAGTTTTGAGAGACTCTCCACCAAATGTTTCTATGGCTTTGAGGATAATTTCTTGTCTCACAGGAAGCACAAATCTATTTAAATCTATGGGTTGTCTCATAGAAATCAATTGACTTAAATGTTCATATACCGTACTCACCTTCAAACCCCGTTTCCCTGCTATCTCCTCTCCATTTAAACCTTGGTTATACAATTGAAAAGTAATCATTTGCGTTGAAGTAGGAAGGGGTTCCGGTAATTGTTGTTCCTGACAGAAAGAACGTATCTCCGAAACAAAGCGATCGCCATACTGTTCCAGTTTATACTTGCCAACTCCGGAAAGTTTCCCAAACTCTGCTAAACTTTGGGGTTGTAATTGAGACATCAATCTTAAACTAGAATCTCCAAAAATGACGTAGGGGGGAACAGATTGTTCATCAGCAATGTGTTTGCGCAAAATTCTCAGGCGCTCGAACAATATTGACATTTCCACAGCTTTGGGATTATAATCAGGTAAAAGTTTATCTATGGTTGTGCGGTTGACAGCAATACTTACAGAACGTTGTTTCCGCAATATTTCCCAACTACCTTTATTCAGTTTCAATACTCGATACCCGTCCGTTGTTTCCCCTAACAAACCTTGGTGTAAAAGAGAGCGAGCCAGGTTTTTCCATTGGTCAGCAGTTTTATCTTTGCCAATACCATAAGTGGATAATAAATGATGTCCATTTTGCTGTACCTTGGCATTTTTAGAACCCCGCAGCACATCAATAATATGTTTCATGCCAAACCTTTCTCGACACCGAGCGACACAGGAAAGAAACTTTTGAGCTTCAATGGTCCAATCTTCTATAGGTTTGGGGTTGAGACAATTATCGCAGTTACCGCAATTACCCTTAAACTTTTCTCCAAAGTAACTCAATTGAATGGTACGACGACATTCTGTACCCTCTGCATATTCTACCACTTTATTCAACTGCTGGCGAGCAATAAGTTGTTCTTGCTTATCCGGTTTTTGCCCGATTATATACTCAATCTTCTTTAAGTCACTTAAACTATAAAAGAGAATGCATTTAGCTTGTTCTCCATCCCTCCCAGAGCGCCCCGATTCTTGATAATAATTTTCCAAATTTCGAGGTAAATCGTAATGAATCACGAAGCGCACGTCTAGTTTATTAATTCCCATGCCAAAAGCAATGGTAGCTACTATCACCTGGACATCATCCCGAATGAAGCGAATTTGATTCCTACTTCTATCTTCATCCTTCATCCCTGCATGATAGGGTAAAGCTTGGATCCCATCTCGTTGGAGGAGTTGAGCAGTTTCTTCTACTTTACGGCGACTGAGACAGTAAACTATGCCGGAACCTTTTTCACCCCGAATTATTTGGCAAAGGCGATTGTAGCTTCGTTGCTCTTTGCTCATTACTTCATAGTATAAATTAGGGCGATTGAAACTAGCAATATGAATTCCCGGTTGTTTTAAGCCCAGTTGTTGGCTAATATCCTGACGCACCCTCTTGGTTGCAGTAGCAGTGAGGGCTAAAGTGGGTACTTGGGGGTAACGGTGGCGCAACTGCCGTAGTTGGCGATATTCCGGGCGGAAATCGTGTCCCCACTCGGAAACGCAATGAGCTTCATCAATGGCAAAGGCAGAAATCCCCACCTCTTGGTATACCTGATCCAAAAAAAGGGCAAATCTTTCACTCAATAATCTTTCTGGAGCCACGTAGAGTAATTTAATCTTGCCACTGAGAATATCTTCTTGCCGCGATCGCTCTTCCGTAGAACTCAAGGTACTATTCAGAAAGGTAGCTCCAATACCATTATCCCGCAGTGCAGTCACCTGATCCTGCATTAAAGCGATGAGGGGAGACACTACTACAGTTAAACCCGGTTTGAGTAATGCAGGTAGTTGAAAGCAGAGGGATTTTCCCCCTCCAGTAGGCATGATAATCAATAAATCCCGATTCTGAAGTGCTTCCGTGATAATCTTATCCTGTCCCGGGCGAAAACTGTCGTAACCGAAATAGTGTTTTAGTGCTCGTTCGAGAGATTGGAAGTTTTCCATGTTGCTTGATATTCTTGTTTTACCTATGATATAATATCATATAGATGTAATCTCGCGCAAAGGCGCAAAGGCGCAAAGGAAGATAAATTTATGACTACTACAGTTACTTTGGATTATAAACCTGTCATTAATACCAGTCAAGAGCTGTTTGAGGGAATTTGTCAAGAAAACCCGGAACTTAGGTTAGACCTCTACTGGATTTATCCTACCCAATGGTGCCAATCGCGCTCCCGATGTTGCTTGGTTAACAAAATCTCGTTGGAATAGTTTAACTACAGCACAAAAGGAGAAATTTATCCCCCTATGTCCAGATTTTGTTTTGGAATTGCTTTCTCCTAGTGATAGCCTGAAGAATACTCAAGCTAAAATGAGAGAATATATAGCAAATGGCAGTCGTTTGGGGTGGTTAATTAACCGGAAACGCTCAGAAGTGGAAATTTACCGCCCCGGGAAACCCGTAGAAGTGGTACAATTTTCCCAATCCTTATCAGGGGAGGATGTTTTACCTGGATTTACTTTGAATTTACAGGGAATTTAATCTCGCGCAAAGGCGCAAAGGCGCAAAGGAAGATGAATCTATGACTACTACAGTTACTTTGGATTATAAACCTGTCATTAATACCAGTCAAGAGCTGTTTGAGGGAATTTGTCAAGAAAACCCGGAACTTAGGTTAGA
>JACONB010000149.1 GCA_014323965.1 Prochloron sp. SP5CPC1
CAATGAGCCGGTTCGTCATAAACTTTTAGACTTAGTGGGGGATTTGAGTTTACTGCCGGACCCAATATCTGCTCATTTCCTCGCTTACAAAGCCAGCCACAAGCTGCACGTCCAATTCACAAAGGCACTAATGTACCATGTTGCTAATTGGTAATTATGTTTATTCAAACCAGGACTGATTGTAATTGCGAGAAAGGAGCGGTGTTTTGCGAATTGGCAAGACTAAAGCCCCTATTAAAAAACAGATAAAGCTGATTTCTATGATAAATAAAATGGTGGATAAAATAGTCTTTACTGCTCCAGAAATTCACCAACTATTACCTCACCGCTATCCTTTGGCTTTGGTGGATCGCATTATTGAATACTGCCCCGGGGAAAAGGCGGTAGGAATTAAAAATGTCACTTTCAATGAACCCCATTTTCAAGGACATATTCCGAATCGTCCTATTATGCCTGGGGTGTTAATTGTGGAGGCAATGGCCCAAGTAGGGGGTATCGTTTTAATTCAACTGTCGCAAGTACCTGAAGGCAGTTTCTTTGCTTTTGCGGGACTGGATAAAGTGCGCTTTCGTCGTCCAGTGGTACCGGGAGATCGGTTGGTTATAACTATGGATCTTATATCTTTGAAGGGTAATCGTTTTGCTAAAATGAAAGGACGAGCATTAGTTGACGATCAGTTAGCCGCAGAAGGTGAAATGCTGTTTTCTTTAATGGATTAAGGATCGGTTGCAACTGAGGGAGATTTCCGTTGGATAGGTTATTACCGCTCATTCATCCCACTGCTGTCATTGATGGGGAGGCTAAACTGCACCCGACGGTACAAGTAGGGCCTTATGCGTTTATTGGGGCCGGAGTGAAGATTGGAGCGGATACTACTGTTGGCGCCCATGTTGTCATCGAAGGACCGACGGAAATTGGTGTGTCCAATCGCATTTTTCCGGGGGTGGTTATCGGTACTGAACCCCAAGACTTGAAATATAAAGGAGCAGTTAGCGCCAGAGTTCAAATTGGCGATCGCAATTTGATTCGGGAGTACGTTACCATTAATCGGGCTACGGGGGAAGAGGAGGTCACGAGGGTGGGTGATGATAATCTGCTCATGGCTTACGTTCACATCGCTCATAATTGCGAGCTGGAAGATGGGGTGATTATTGCTAATAATGTAGCTTTGGCAGGTCATGTTCGCATCGAATCCAAGGCAGTTATGGGGGGGGTTTTGGGAGTGCATCAATTCGTCCAGATCGGAAGAATGGCTATGTTGGGGGGTATGAGTAGAATTGACCGGGATGTTCCTCCTTACATGCTGGTGGAGGGCAATCCGGCTCGGGTACGGGGGCTAAATTTGGTGGGTCTGAAACGAATGGGTTGGACAAAGGCGGATTTGGGCACCTTTAAAAAAGCTTTCTCCATTCTCTATCGTTCTGGCTTCTCTCTGGAGCGAGGGATAGCTGAATTGCAATTATTGCCCCCGGCATCATCCATGGTAGAGTCACATTTGCAGCACTTGAGTTATTTTCTGCGCCAGAGTACTGCTCCAGGACGACGGGGACTAATTCCTGGTAAGGGTTGACACACAGTTAGGTTTAACTATGGGCATCTTTATTAGTACGGGGGAAGTTTCTGGGGATTTGCAAGGATCGTTGTTAATTGCAGCCCTAAAACGCTTGGACCAGAATTTAGAAATAGTGGCTCTGGGGGGCGATCGCATGGCAGCAGCAGGTGCTCTTCTTTTGGGGAATACGTCTCAAATTGGTTCCGTGGGACTGTTAGAAGCAGTTCCTTTCATTTGGCCTACTTTTCTGCTTCAACGTCGCGCTAAGGAATATTTACGGCAAAACCCACCGGATATTTTGGTACTGATTGATTATGCTGGACCCAATTTGAGTCTTGGCAGCTATGTGCGTCAATATTTGCCCCAAGTCCCCATAGTTTATTATATTGCGCCGCAAAATTGGGTCTGGTCTCCTACTAATAGTGCCACGAAGCAGGTGGTTCAGATTAGCGATCTCCTCTTGGCTATTTTTCCAGAGGAGGCTCGTTATTTTAGCGCTCATGGCGCGAATGTTTGTTGGGTGGGACATCCTTTAGTAGATAGTACGATTTCGGCGCCGACGCGGGAAAGAGCGCGGGTGGAATTGGGTATAGAACCTGATGAGGTGGTTATCGCTCTTTTACCCGCTTCCCGCTACCAGGAAATTAAGTATCTCCTTCCTGTTATCTGCGCTGCGGCAAAACAAATACAAACAAAGTTAACTAAAATTAAGTTATTAATTCCTGTTTCGTTGCCTCAATATTATGAACATATTAACAATGCATTAAACATGTATGAAATAAAAGCAACGCTGTTGAGGGTGAAGACCAAGGAGGCGATTGCAGCAGCAGATTTGGCGATCGCTAAATCAGGAACGGTTAATTTGGAAATTGCTTTGCTGAATGTTCCTCAGGTAGTTTTATATCGGGTTAATCCCCTGACGGCGTGGGTTGCTAGGAAGGTCTTAAAGTTTTCGATTCCTTTTATGTCTCCACCTAATTTAGTGGTGATGAAATCCATTGTACCAGAATTCTTGCAGGAAGAAGCAACGCCGGAAAATATTGTGGCTGAATCGATGGAATTATTATTAAATAAGGAAAGAAGGGAGCAAATGTTAGTGGGTTATGAGGAGATGAGGGAGAGTTTGGGAGAGGTGGGGGTGTGCGATCGGGCTGGGAGGGAAATTCTGAGGTTAGCTGGAAGGCATGTGTAGGATTAAACTCAACAGAGGCTTCCATTCTATCATAGAGATCCATTCGCTCGGCTCATCATTGCTAAAAGTTTGGTAGAGAAAATGCCCATCGTTACAAAGGATAAAAAGTTGAAAAATTCTCCTGTAACGACATTATGGTAGAGGGATAGACAGGTTGACACAGCCCGAGGCCCAATCTCCCCAAGCGTATGAGTTCCGGCGTGCTCCGCCGTACTTAACCCTCTCTGAAGTATATTCCTAGCCCCATTCACATCTCTATCTGCAATGAACCCACAATGGGGGCAAACATGAGTCCTTACGACTTGTATACCACTACCCCCAGCAGTTCTAGTGCTTAGAGGAAAGTTTTCTTGTTTAACGGAGAGGGGGGGATTCGAACCCCCGTCACCCCTAAAGGTGAAGCGGTTTTCGAGACCGCCGCATTCAACCACTCTGCCACCTCTCCAGTTTGGGTCTGTTCTTATCTTACATCATAGAGGCGTCTTCTGCTACCCTTTCTAAAGTAGTCTGCCACCCAACAGCAGGATTCCACTGAATCGCTCCATCTCTACCAGTCCAATATAGCTGGATATCTTGCTGCTCTAGCTGCTTTTGGGTTTCTGGTTTCATGGTTAAGCCAGGGGCGATGGCTACTTTTGGCTTTTGTCCTGACCACCAGAGAGACTCGAAACTCCTACCTGAGGCAAATAGCACGTCAGGACTGTATTTTAACTCATCAGTTACTAAAGATTTCAGCCCTGCCCGATCAGTTCTCCCCAAAGGGCGATCGCTAGCCAACAACCACCAAGTCTGCTCTCCTATTTCCAGCTGCAACAGGGGGGGGTCTTCACTCAGGGACTTAATGGGAAGGTGGCAGGGTGGCAGGTTTTCCGACTGTACGGTTTGGTGGAACCAGCTTTTAATGGGGATAGTAGTTTGGATCTCTGACCAACTATTTTTGAGGTCAACTTCTGGTTGGAGAGCGATCGCACAATCTATTTTATTAATTCCCTCAGCAGCGAGGAAAGGAAGGATAGTGTATCTATTAGTATCACTATCCCCACTATTGATTAATGTTACTGTGCCCTGGTCTTGAATGACTGCAACAGTGCTCTGTTTTGCTGCTAACACCGTCACTTGAAATAAGGTAGACTGCTTGTGCCAGAGGGGGATCACTACTATACTAATGGCAAAGAGAGCTACTAGCCACCAACGACGCTGCCACCATTTACCCCACCAAATTAGGCAAAAGAGGGCGTAAATAACCAGCATTTGCTTCAGGGAAATGGTGCCCACAGCCAATAAACTGCCCGGTCCAGCGGTGCAAAATTCCACTATCTTGAGGAGCAAATGGGTGGGATAATAGAGCAACCAGGCTAGGTAGCTGCCTAGGAGGGGATAAATAAGAGCAGCTAAGGCACTTATCATACCTCCGAGAGCAATCACTGCAATCAATGGAGTAAGGATAATATTGTTTATTATGCCATAAACACTAATAGTATTAAAGCTGTAACTAAGTAAAGGAAGAGTCCAAATGGAAGCGGCAATGGGAATGGCGATAGCCTGGGCAATAGTGGGTGGTAGCCAATCCAATTTGGCAACTACTGCTGGTACGGTAACAATCAATCCTAAAGTGGCCAGAAAACTGAGTTGAAAGCCTAAGTCCCAGAGCCAGAGGGGATTGACTAGTAATAATATTGTTCCAGCGAAGACCAAGGAACCAAAACGCCTTACTTTACGTCTCGTAACTAAAGCTACCAATGCTCCTACCCCCATAATTGCAGCTCGCATCACGGAGGGATGGAGACCAGTTAAGCAGCTGTATACAGTTAAGGTGCAGAGTCCCAAAATCAACTGCCATCTCTCTGACAAACCCCTGGTTAAGGTGAGCACCACTCCCAGGAGCAAAGCAACATGAAAGCCAGAAGCCGCTAAGACGTGAGCCAAACCTGCTCGGATGAATTGGTCGCGGATATCATAAGGTAAATCTACCGCTCTGCGACCTAATACCATGGAACTGACTAAGGGACCTGCTGGCACCTTCAACTTGTGCACTTGCGCCCGGATAATTCTTTGGCGCAACTGCCAGAGTCCTGCTGGGCGCAAGGATGGTGGCGCCCCTACAACTTGGCCCTTCAAAGTGGCAAAACAGCCTTGACGCTGAAGATAGGCGGCAAAATCAAAAGCTCCCGGATTGACTTTAGGTTTGGGTTGGGATAGAATTCCTGTTACTTGAGCTTCCTGTCCGGGAGACAAACCTGTTCCTTGCAATAAAGGCACGGTTACGTATAATTTCCCGGTGACTGCTTCCACTCCTGCCCTGCTTAAGGAGCTACCTTGAATTTCATTTACCTGTTTAGCCCAAAACCAGAATTGGATTGTTTGCTTTCTGGTGAGACGAGGTTGGCTGAGGATTTTCCCACTTACTTGGACTAATTGACTGTTGACATAGCTAATATCATTTTCTCCTGGTTGCGGTACCCGAAGCTGAACGTAAGCGGTGGCGAGAATAGCTACCAGGGCTGCTATTAACCACACCCTATAGTTTGGTCCTGTGAGCCACAATCTAGGCATAATAAGGGCTGCCAGAAAGCCAGATATGGCCCAGCAGAGGGCGATTAGCCCCCATTCTTGCAATTCAAGTTCCGGGGGAAAGCCAAATACTGCTGCTGAGAATAAGGCTGGCTTTATTCCCCCCAAAACCAATCAGGGAAATAGTAGCATTAATGGCCAACAAAGTTAAAACTACGGAACCAGTCCAGAAATGGGGACTTTCTAGCAGGGGTTGATGCTGCATAACCAGGGATAAAACCCCTCCCGTATAGCCTGCTGCCAGGAAGAATAACATTAAAGGAGCAACCTGCCTATGTTTGGCCTTACTTATCTTAGCTGCCTCATCATCTCCTTTTAGTCTACCGCGCCATCCCGCCCAGGCGACAAAACTGCCCATCACGAAGATGACAATAGCCATCATTGCTGGATGTCCCCAATGTACCAGGGGTTCCGGGGTGCCTAGGGTGCGAAACCAAGCGGCAATAGGCTCTAATAGTTCACTCAAATTACTGCCCATCTACTTTACCTTTCTTAACGGTATGAATTATTGTAACAGTTTCCCAATAGACTTCTTGTCAAATAGTTTTTGTGCTAGGATGGATATCCTGCCGAAATAAAAATAAAAATCGGTGCGTTACGCGCCTGCAACTTTGCCCATGTACACCCGCGCAAACTGCTATAAGATGTACTTGGAGAACTTACACCTGCGTTCATTTCGTAACTACCGGGATACTCGGGTAGATTTTGAGACTCAAAAGACCATTTTGGTGGGGAATAATGCTCAGGGTAAGTCCAACCTCCTGGAAGCAGTGGAGTTGCTGTCTACCTTAAAAAGTCGTCGAGCGAACCGGGATAGGGAATTAGTTTTGGAAGGAGAAAATACAGGTCAAGTTATTGCTAAGATAAACCGTGCTTATAGTAAAGCAGAGTTAGTTTTAACCTTCAGAAAAAAAGGAAGGCGCACAGTTACTTTAAACGGGGAGTCCTTACGTCGTCACCTGGACTTTCTCGGAGCGCTTAATACAGTTCAATTCTCCAGTTTAGATTTAGAATTAGTGCGAGGAGCGCCAGAATGTCGTCGCCACTGGTTAGATGCTCTGGTAATACAATTAGAACCTATCTATGCCCATATTTTATATCAATATTCCCAAGTTTTGCGCCAGCGGAATGCTTTGTTAAAGAAAATACGGCAGTCTGAGTCCCCCACAGAGATTGGTGACAGTGAAATGGCACAACTGAAGCTGTGGGATGAGCAATTAGCCACCACTGGTTCTCGGGTGACTAGGAGAAGAGCAAGGGTAGTAGCCAGACTTGCTCCTCTTTGTAGAACATGGCACAGTGGTATTAGTGGCAAAACGGAAGTATTGGGAATTAAATATGCTCCCAATGTGGTTTGGGGCGAAGATGATCCAGCTCATGTGCAGCAAGCTTTTTTAGAGAAAATAGAGGAGCGTCGGGTAGTAGAAGTTCACCAAGGGAGAACGGTAGTGGGTCCTCATCGGGATGAAGTAGAATTGACGATTAATGATACCCCAGCTCGGTCTTATGGTTCCCAGGGACAGCAGCGCACTCTCGTGTTAGCATTAAAATTAGCGGAGTTAAATTTAATTGAAGAAGTGGTGGGAGAACCCCCTTTACTCCTATTAGACGATGTTTTGGCAGAATTGGATCCCCACCGTCAGCAGCAACTTTTGGCTACCATAGGCGATCGCTTTCAGACTTTGATTACTACTACTCATTTGCATTCTTTCGACTCCCAGTGGTTGTCCAATTCTCAAATTATTTCTATTGAGGGTGGAAAGATTAAACCAGTTATCGGTTATCAGTAACCAGTTACCACCGGATCTGCATAGTTATCTTCCATTATTGACTCAAAATGACAAACTATGTTATAGTGATATACCATAGGTAACAAACCATCAGGATTATGACTGACAAAAACACGACCCGCGAGAACGAGTATGTTGAAATCGTTGAATATTATGATAATTTACTAACAAGCGGATACTATGACTTTGAATCCCTTGCCAAGAATTTGTCTAACCTACTTGGTGCTCGAAGGAAAGTTTTAGATATTGGTATAGGAACTGGATTGCTTTCTAAACAAATGCTTACTTTAGCAGATTACGAGATTGTGGGTGTAGACTTCTCCCCAAAAATGCTAGAAATCGCTCAAAAAAGGTTAGCTAATACCAATATCAAGTTAATTTGCGAAGATATTACAAAAAGTTTGAAGCTGCCATTTCAACCGGCGGTGCTATTTATGCGATGAAAGAAGATGATGAGATTCGACTTTACAGCCATATAACTGAGGCGGGCAAAAATGAACAGTTGCTTGCAAAGCTTAACAGTCAGTTAAGTGAAAACGGTTTATTGGCATTTGCAATTCAAGGACCACACACTAACTACCGCAAGAAAATTAAAGGGGGTATTTTTTATGAGCAGAAGATTGAGAAGGAACCCTCTTATATGAACAAGTTCTATACCTTCTCTAAAGCTGACGGTGAAGTTTTAAGTGAGCAATTTTGCCGTTTCTCCTTTTATAATGGTCAGCAAACTAATAAGGTTTTGGCTGATGCTGGATTCAAAAATTATCAGATTGTTGATGACAACTTTTTAGTATGCTATAAATAGGATGAAGGGAGCCTATTGACGGTTCCCCAATTCTATTATATCATGTCCGCATATATCCTACCTATATAAACGTGATATGATGCGTTACGCTATCGCGCCGACCGCACCCTTATGATACAATGACGATATAATCGGACATGATATTACTCAGAACAGTGAGCTGCGATCTGTCCTAAAACGAAAATAGCCCAATGTCAATACTTCCTATGTAAACTTTTGTTACGATTATCTCTGGCAATGTCAACTGCTAAATCTTAAGATAAAATTAATATAGCTATTGCCTACCCTACCTGGTATAATGTCCGTGGGTGTAAGGTCGAAAAATCTCTCCCCGCCTCTCTGCGCCTCTGCGACTCTGCGTGAAACAAATTACTATAACTGGTGGAGTGTATTAGTCAAAGTAACTAAATGTCAACTGCTAAATCTTAAGATAAAATTAATATAGCTATTGCCTACCCTACCTGGTATAATGTCCGTG
>JACONB010000150.1:0-1786 GCA_014323965.1 Prochloron sp. SP5CPC1
GTGTTTATTTAGAAGCACCAACACAAAAGTTAAAGCCCACTCAACGATGTGTTCATTGTTGGCAAACTACAAAGAAAACATTGAGCGACCGTGTTCATATTTGTCAACATTGTGGACATCAAGAAGATAGAGATATAAATGCAGCTCAAGTGATGTTGGCTTGGGCTAGGGGTCAGGAACTGGCCTCTTTAGACGCCGAGCCGCCTAGCTCTACTTCATGCGGAAGCATGAAGCAACTAGGGGCAAAGAAGCGTCAGAAACGCCAAGCTCAGCGAAGCGGCTTGGCGTAGTTCATTACTCTAGCATAGCGATTTCCTTCACTCACTGCGAGGTTGAAGTGCTCAGAGATCACTAAGAGTGGCGCTGACGCGATCGCTACAATTGCACAAGCTGTTCATATCGCGCTTCGTCATGGAGCATTACCAATATTTTATTCATTAACAGTAAGCAGACGAGATGGGATGAAACGATTCATCCACTGTTTTAAATAAGCCCGATTAGCTTGCTGCTGTTCCTCCTCAGTAGTATCTAAAGGATAGGGAGCTAATCCCTTTATTGCAGCAGTAGTGACGCAAAACATGGACTTCTGGAAACTCTGACAAATTTGCACCCGCAAGTCATCTTCCTCCCGCTCACTTTTCTCATATACTTCCTCCAGATACTTTGGTAGATAATGGCGCATATCCTGCATTAACAAGGTGGGGGGAATACCAGAACCCCCAATAGGTAAGGGATCAGCATAGAGAGCACCATAGTTAAACAAGGAGGGATCAAAGGGAATTTGATATGCTTGAGCATTATAGGAAATTGTCCCCGGAAAAGGGGTACCTCGGAAGAAAATCGCTTCTACATAAGGTACTGCTGTATCAGGAAGAAATGTCAATCCCGCTGCTTCAGGAATTATATCGTAAACCTCTCCCTTAATTTTAACTTCATAGGTAATGGGTACATTAGCACCCGCTACCAAGCCATCCAGTATATGCTGCACTACCTGAGGAATGGATTTAATTTCCCCTCTGTCGTACCTATCAGACAAGGAGATGAAAATATCGCTCATCACTCGCCAAAATTGTCCCAACCCCTTATAGTAAGCCATCTGTCGCACTTGTTCTGGCAAAAACTCCTGAAAGATTTGATGCAGCCCCAACATGAACAAATTTCCTTTCCATTTAGCAATAATCGCCCGATTTGCTGCTGCTTTAAATGTTGGTGTATCTAAATAAGCATCTAAACCCCCACCTCCGTGCCAAAACATGCCTTTCATGCAATATTCCGCGTATTCAAAATTGATGCGTTCGTGCCACCAGTGCCGCAGTAACTTGGAAAGATTCACTTCCCCATTGAAATATTTTAAAAAGGGAAAAAGAACCAAAAACTGATTTTCAGCAATGTAAATTAAATTGCGAGAATAAGCATCTAAAACAATGCCGTAACTTTTGAGAATGCCCACCACTTCCAGGACATTCTCCGGGGAATCTTTTAACAACGCGGTCCCAGTTTCTAAGCGTTGGATATACTCTTCTAACGGGTGTTGGTCAAGATTTTCTTTGATACTTACCATTTTAATTATTCCTGATTTCAAGCAATTTACTCGCTCTCAACAAGTCTATATTCTCATAGAGATGATAATATGTAGCTATTACTTTAAATGTAGTAATTTTCATAGGGCACTATCAGGGTTGAATGTGCCCAAATCACTATTTGTATACCACTACCAATATCCTTGGTGGGCATTGCCCACCCTACTTATCACTATAATGCGCTGGTAACTGGTAACTGATAACTG